>JAIEQO010001102.1 GCA_019747655.1 Gemmataceae bacterium
ACCGTCCCCCCGCCCCCGGCCACCGCCCCGACCAGCCCGGCCGCCAGGACCACCCGGCCGAGCCGGTCCGACCACTGGCGGGCGGCCGCCGCCGGGGCGACCAGCAGGGCCGTCATCAGCACCACCCCGACCGCCTTCAGCCCGATCACCACCGCCGTCACCGTCAGGGTGGTGAGCAGCAGGTCGAGCAGCCGGACGCGGAACCCGACGGCCGCCGCGTAGTCCGGGTCGAAGGCGAGGAGCTTGAACTCCTTCCACAGGGCCGCGAGCAGGACGAGGGCAGCCGCCCCGAGCCCGCCGATGACCCACAGGTCGGCGTCCCGGAGGAACGCCGCCTGGCCGAACAGGTAGCGGTCGAGCGGGTGCCGGGAGTAGTCGCCGACGTGCCGCTGGGCGTAGGTCATGAGCACCAGCCCGAGGCCGAAGAACACCGCCAGGGCCCCGCCGAGGGCGGCGTCGACCGGCACCCGCGACCGCCGGCCGACGACCCCGACGAGCACCAGGGCCAGCCACCCGCTGACGGCCGCCCCCAGGACCAGCCACGCCGGCTCCCGCCCGCCGAGGAGGAACGCGGCCGCCAGCCCGGGGAGGGCCGCGTGCGACACCACGTCCCCCTGGAGGCTCTGCCGGCGCAAGACCGCGAACGCCCCGACCGCCCCGGCCGTCGCCCCGAGCAGGGCGGTGCCGGCCGCCACGGTCCGGAGGCCGGAGTCGGCCAGGGCGGCCTGCAGGGCGTCAGCGTCCATCCGGCCCCTCCGGCTCGCCCAGCCGCTTCAAGGCCTCCGGCTCCCACGACGCCCGCTCGTCCACCGGCTCGACGTGGGTAACGACCTCCAGCCCCGGCAGGGCCGCGGCCAGGGCGTCCTCAACTTGGTGCGCGAGGTGGTGGGCCTCCCGGACCGACCAGTCGCCGTTCACCAACAGGTGGAACTCGGCGAACCGCCGGCTCCCGGCCTGCCGGGTCCGCAGGGCGTGGAACGCCGCCCCTTGTGGTAGCGACTCGCCGATCACCCGCCGGATCACCTCCTGGTCGGCGGCCGGCAGGGCGTGGTCCATCAGCCCGTCGAACGACCGGCGGATGAGTTCCCATCCGGTCCAGATGATGTTCAACCCGACCGCGATCGCCACCGCCGAGTCGAGCCAGGTCAGCCCGGTCAGCCACACCAGCCCGAGCCCGGCCACCACCCCCACCGAGGTCCACACGTCGGACATCAGGTGCTTCCCGTCGGCCTCCAGGACGATCGACCGGTTGGCCCGGCCGTACCGGAGCAGCACCCGGGCGACGGCGAAGTTGACCGCCGCCGCCAGAAGGGCGATGAGCGTCCCGACCTCCAGGGCTTCCAGGTGTTCGGGGTGGAACAGCCGGCGGGCCGCGTAGGCCGCCGTCCCGGCCCCGGCCAGGACGATCAACACCCCCTCCAGGCCGCTGGAGAAGTACTCGATCTTCTCGTGCCCGTAGGTGTGGTCGGGGTCGGCCGGCTTGGCCGCGTACCACAACGCCAGGTACGCCGTCACCGCGGCCAGCAGGTTGACCCCGGACTCCAGAGCGTCGGACAGCAGGCCGACCGACCCGGTGACGGCGTAGGCGGCCGCCTTCATCCCGATGGTCAGGACGGCCGCCCCGACCGACAGGGCGACCGGCCAGCGGAGGTGCGGGGGCGGCGGCATCCGGTCAGTCTACGACGCCGGCCGGGTCACTTCCCCTTCAGGTACTTGTCGAACCAGGCCAGGTCCCACTCCATCTTGGCCGTCCGGTGCGACAGCTTGCCCAGGCCGTGCGGCTCACCGGGGTAAACCACGAGCTGGGTCGGGACGTTGACGTACTCCTTGAGGGCCCGGTAGAGCATCCGGCTGTGGCCCGGCGGGCACCGCTCGTCCTTCTC
>JAIEQO010000257.1 GCA_019747655.1 Gemmataceae bacterium
GACCATCACCCTCACGGCGCAGCAGGCCAAGGGCGACGGCAGCCTTGCCATCGGCGCGATCGACGATCTCGACCTCACTTTCGTCAACGGTCATCCGGTCGGCTACACCTTCGGCTGGGGGGTAGAACGCACCTACCATGTGCCCGCCAAGCATCTGAAGGCGGGCGAGAATACGATCCTGATCGCCGCCAACAATATGTGGGACACCGGCGGCTTTTTTGCCGGGCCGGACCGGCTCGCCAACGAGCCTCGCCCGGTCCGGCCGGACGTGGCCGCGTCCCCGCCCGTGGCCCCGCCGGCCGGGTTCGCCCGGGCCGCGATCCGGGTGCCGCTCTTGGTCCCCGTCGCCGACCTGTCCCGCGAGGACGCCCGGGAGCCGCTGCTCGACGCCCTCCGCCAAGACTCGGCCGCCCGGGTTGACCTGTTCGCCCGCGACACGGCCCGTGCGATCGAACTCCTCCAGGCGGCTGCGAAGGCGGCCGGGCTGACCGTCCACGCCGACGCCCCGACCCTGGACCGGGCCCGCCGGCGGCCGGGGGCCACATACCTGCTGTACACCGACACCCTGACCCCGGCCGAGGTCGTCGACCTGCTCGCCGGGCTGGCCGACGCCGACGCGGCCGGCCCGACCCCGGTGTTCGACGCGGCCCACGTCACCCCGGCCGGGCCGGCCGATGCGAAGGAATTAAAGGACACACTCGGGGTCGACCTCGGGTCGGCCAAACGGGCGGCCGGGGTGGACCCCGCCGCCGGCGGCCGGCCGATCGCCGCTGGAACGTCCGGCGAACTCTCGAAAGGCATCACCACCCTCCGCGCCGGCGACAAGCCGGCCGCCCTGACGCCACTCCCGCCGCCCGGCACCCGGCCGGCCGCGCCGCCCCGCGAACTCCGCCAGCTCCTCGACGCCGGCAGCCCCCGGAAGCCGGCCGCCCTGCCGCTCTTGCTCGTCGTTCGCCCGGCCGCCGGGTGAACCGTCCTGCATCTCCGCGGAAGACCCGTTCCCACCCGAGCGGCCGCACGGAGCCCGACCGAGCAGGTTTGTCCGCCTGAACCCCCGCCAGTGACCCCGTTTGGCTTGCCCGGCACGGATCGGTTCACGCCGCCGGCCACCGAGTTGCTAGTACGGAATTGCCGTATCAAAGCCGTGTTTGACTCGGTACGATGGGGCACAGTGGATTCGGGTCATTACAATCGACCTAACGTGACAGACACGATCATTCCTTCGGCGAGGCGGCCGGCGGTCCGCGTCGAGGCGGTCGACCCGCGGGCGTGTGTGGGTGAGGCGGCGGCCGTGCTACAATCGGCCTGGCCGGTCCCGCGGCTGCGGTACGCCCCGGAGGATTTGGCCTGGCGGTTTTCCCGCCCCGGCTGGGCCGACCCCCGCGGGTGGGTCGCCCGGGACGACACCGGCCGGGCCGTCGGCTTCGCGGCGGCCTTACCCGTACGGTGACCCTTGCCGGGCGGTCGCACGAGGTTTGGCTGACCTCGTTCTACGCCGCCGTCCCCGGCGACCCGGGGGTCGCCCTGGCCCTGATGCGGGCCGAAATCCGCAGCCTGAAGGTGACCGGCCGGCCGTCGGTGGTGTTCGCCGCCCCCGGGTCGGCCGGGGAGGCGATGCTCCGGGCCAACGACGCCGCCGGGCTGAAGCGGAACACCCTGGCCGTCGCCCGGGTCCACGGCGGGGTGGTCGGGGCCGGGCCGGGCGGGGTCGCGGCCGAGGAGGCCACGCCCGCCGACGGTCCGGTGCTGGCCGGGCTGGTCGCCCGCGACTGCGGGGGTGGGGCGATCGCCGACCGCCCCGACCCGGCGACCCTGGCCCACGACCTCGGCGACCCGCTCGGCCGGTGCTGGGCGGTCGTCCGGGGCCCGGGCGGGGGGGCGGT
>JAIEQO010000979.1 GCA_019747655.1 Gemmataceae bacterium
ATCGCCAAGAACTACCGCAACCGCGGGCTGCCGTTCGCCGACCTGATCCAGGAGGGGAACCGCGGGCTGATGCGGGCGGTCGACAAGTACGAGTGGCGGCTGAACTTCAAGTTCGGCACCTACGCCACCTGGTGGGTCCGGCAGGGGATCACCCGGGCCCTGCACGACCACGCCCGGACGGTCCGGGTGCCGTGCCACCAGATCGGGATGCTGGCCAAGATCGAGCGGAAGCGGGGCGAGCTGTCGGCGGCCACCGGGAAGGAGCCGACCAACGACGAGCTGGCCGCCGCCCTGGGGGTGAAGGCCGAGGACACCCGGAGCCTGCGGGTGGTCGGCCGGCACCCGGTCAGCCTGCACGAGCCGGTCGGCGGGGACGGGGAGCGGGCCCTGGAGGACTTCCTGTCCGACCACCACGCCGGCAGCCCGGGCGAGCAGGTCGACCGGGGCCTGCTGCGGGACCGGATCGGGGAGGTGATGAAGTCGCTGGCCCCGCGGGAGCGGGAGGTGCTGGAGCTGCGGTTCGGGCTCAAGGACGGGACCCCGAAGACGCTCGACGAGGTGGCCCGGCAGTACGGGATCACCCGGGAGCGGATCCGCCAGATCGAGGCCCGGGGGCTGCTCAAGCTCCGCCAGCCGCTCCGCAGCCAGCGGCTCGAGGAGTTCGCCGACGGGGACGACGCCTGACCGGCCGGCCGGCGGGCGGGTGTTGGCTCTCGTCTTCACCCTCTCCCCTTGAGGGAGAGGGTCGCCCCGCGCAGCGGGGCGGGGTGAGGGGAATTGCTGACGCCTCGCGGGCCGGCACCCCGCCCGCCGCCGCGGGCCCCCCCCCCCCCCAACGCGGGGGGGGGTCCGCGCAATTGCGGCCCCCTCGCTCCCCTCACCCGGTCCGCCTGCGGCGGCCCACCCTCTCCCTCAAGGGGAGAGGGTAACAAGCCGGGGCCTCACTTCGACCCGCACGGGGAGCCGGACGCCCCCGGACGAACAACTCGAAACTCGAAACTTCAAACCCGAAACTCGTTCACCGGCACTCGATCACGGCCGTGGTCGTCCCGGTCGGGTTGGCGTTGGCGTCGAACACCGTCACCCGGACGACCACCACCGCCCCCGCCGGGCAGTCCAGCCACAGCTCGCCGGCCCAGTCCCCGGCCCCGTCCGGGGTCGCCAGGGCGACCGCCAGCGGCCGGAACGTCCCGGTCGCCGGGTCGAGTTGGAACGCGGCCAGCACCACCGCCGCCGGAGCCTTGTCCCGGTCGACCGTCCCGCCGACGACGTACTTCTTGTACCCGAACAGCCCGTAGACGATCCCCAGCACCACGTCCACCAGCCGGGCCAGGATGCCCTCGTCCTTGTGGGCCTTCGCCCGGGCCGCTTCGCCTTCCCCGGGGCCGGGGGGGTTGGGCGGGGGCGGGACCGAGACCGGCGGCGGGGACGGGGTCAGCCCGCCGTTGACGATCACCCCGGGCTGGGACGCCGACCCGTCCAGCGCGTGGGCCTTGGCGGACACCGTGTACGTCCCGGACACCCCGACCGGGATGCCCGGGAACGAGTGGATGAACCGGCCGGGGAAGGGGACGGTCTTGCAGTCCCCCCCCAGGGTGCAGCAGTGGGTGCCGCCGACGCTGCTCTGCAACTGCTGGTTCGGGTTGACCAGGACGAAGTCGGCCGTGACGACCACCGGGGCGGTGACGGTGTCCCCGGTGCGGGGGCGGAGGACCGTGACGGACATGGGACCTCGGGCGGGGGGCTAGGGTAGGGGTCGGACGATCACGTTGCGGACGCTCACCTTGCCGTGCCGGCACCACACCCCGAACGGCATCCCGGGCGACCAGCCCGGCACCGCCGCCCGGCCGCCCAGCCGGGCCGCGACCGCCGCCCGGTGACCGGCGGTCGC
>JAIEQO010000532.1 GCA_019747655.1 Gemmataceae bacterium
CCCCGGCCGGCGAACGTCCCGGCCTTGCGGGCCACCACCAGGAACGCCGCCTGGGCCGCGTCCTCGGCCGCGTGGTGGTCCCGCAGGACGCCGAGGCAGACCCGCCGGACCAGGGCCGCGTGCCGCCAGACCAGCAGCTCGAACGCGGCCTCGTCCCGGATCGCGGCGAACCGGGCCAGGAGGTCGGCGTCGGCCGCCCCGGCGGGGTCGGCGGCCACGGCCCGGAGGTAGTCGCGGACGGCGGGGACGCTCATGGCGGTGTACTAGAGGCCGGCACCCGCCCGGCCCATACGCGGAGGGCGAGAAATCCGCAGTTAACCACAAAGACACAAAGGGAAATCCAGAGTCCGCACCTCCGGTCTCGTCTTTGTGCCCTTCGTGTCTTTGTGGTTAACGCTCGTGCGTCAGGACGGCTGGCGGCGGGGCGGCTCGGTTGGCATACTACGTCGCCCAGATTGCCGGGCGGTGGGACGCCCGCAGCGGGCGACGGAGGGATTCGCATGATGAACAAGGTCGCCGCCGCCGTCTTCACCACCATCCTGGCCCCGATCGGGGTGTACGTCGCCACCCAGAAGATCGGCCAGACGGACCCCGCCCCGGCCCCGGCCGAGAAGGCGGCCGCCCCCGCCCGGCCGGCCGACCCGCCCGCCGACCCGTCCCAGGTGGTCGCCGAGGGGACGGCCGGGGGGCCGGAGGCGGCCCTGGTCGAGGCCCACCGCAACGCCGTCCGGGAGGTGGCCGGGCGGATGGTCCCGGCGGCCGAGCGGAACCGGGCCGACAAGGCGGTCGACCGGGTGGCGGCCGACGGCGACGCCCTGGTCCGGCGGTCGGAGGAGCTGGGGTCGGTCCGGGAGCGGGTGCTGGGCCGCGTCGTGTACTGGAAGAAGGCCCGGGTGACGGTGGACCGGAAGGCGGTGGCCGACCGGCTGCGGGCGGCTGGGGTCCGGGTCGACGAGGTCCGCTGATTCGGGCCGAGAGTCGGTGGCCGGCCTCGTGGGACCGCGGCCGTCCCGGCCGCTCTTCGCGTCGGAGACGGGCGGCCGTCCCGGCCGCGGTCCCAGGAGCGGACCAGCCCCAGGCGCGACCTCAAAACCGCACCACCCCGTTGCGGAACCGCTCGGCCAGGGCCGCCCGGACCCGCGGCGACACCCCCACCCCCGGGACCACCAGCCGCCGCAGGGCCCGCAGGTGGGGCGTCCCCAGGAACGCCCGGAACCCCCGGTCGCCGACCGGGTTGTTCCCCAGGTCGAGCGATTCCAGCCGGGCCAGGTGGGGTGACCCGGCAAGTACCCCGGCCGCCTCGTCCGAGATGTTGCACCCGGCCAGCCGGAGGCTCGCCACCCCGGCCAGCCCCGGGCACGCGGCCAGCACCCGCACCCCCTCGTCGCCCAGGTCGTTGTGGCCCAGGTCGAGGGCCGCGGCCCCGACCGGGCCGCAGGACAGGAGGGCCTTCACGTCGGCCGGGGTCAGGCCATTGGCCGACAGGTCCACGGCCGGCACCCGGAGCAGGTCGGCCGCCCCGTGCCGGGAGTGGAGCCGGCCGCCGAGCCCGGTGCCGGACAGCCCGAGGCGGCGGAGCGACCCGAACCGCCCGGCGACGGCCTCGGCCCCGCCCGGCCCGAGCGGGTTGTGGGCCAGGTCGAGTTCGCGCAGCCCCGGCCAGGCCGCCGACCCGGCCAGTGCGCGGGCCCCGCACTCGGACAGCTCGTTCTCCGACAGGTCGAGCGTTTCCAACTTCGTCAGACCGGCCGACCGGCCCAGGGCCGCGGCCCCCCCGTCGCCGAGCCGGTTCCGGGCCAGGTGCAGAGCCCGCAGCCCGGCCAGGTGCGGGCAGCCGGCGACCGCCCGGCCGAGGTCGGCCCCGGCGTGCTGGGCGTACACCGTCAGGGCCGCCAGC
>JAIEQO010000774.1 GCA_019747655.1 Gemmataceae bacterium
GGGAACGGGCGGGAGACGAGCCGGGCGTGCGGGCCGGCCGGGATCGCCCGGCCGCGGGCGGCCCAGTGCTCGGGCGACTCCTCGGACAGGACGACCGCGTGCCCGGCGGCGACCGGCCGGCCGAGGAACGGGGTTCCGGCCCCGAGGGCCCGGAGGAGGCCGGCGATGAGGGTGGTCTTGCCGGCCTTCCACCGGCTGGTTAGGAGGGTCAGGTTGCCGCGGGCCAGGTACCCGTCCCACACCCAGTCGGCGCCGGGGGCGGGGGCGGCCGGGTCGGGGAGGAGGCGGTCGAGCGGCCGTGGGTCCAGGACGAGGGGGTTCATGGGAGGTGTCCTTCTGACGCTGTTTCTTCCGGCCGAGTCGGGTTGGCTCGGAGGTGGGGTGGGCGACCCGGCCGGAACCAATGAGAACCCGCCGTCCGGGCGGACGGAAGGTCAGTAGTGAAAAAATGAACACAGCCGCGGTGGTCCGCGGCCGGGGAGGGGGTTCAGGTGGCCAAGGTGGGACTCGAACCCGCCGCTGCAACGCCTGGCATTCCCAGCGGTTCGCCCCACCCGGACCGGTACGGCGGTGCAGAATCCGGTGCAGCCGGCTCCACTCACGTTCCGTCGCCCGCCGCGGCGGCCCTGCTATCGCTCCTGAGTCAGTTGTCCGAGGCCGACCGGGATGTCGTGGCCCGAGCGTTGGGGTCGCGTCCGGGTCTGCGATGACAGCCCGGCCGGGGCGTCAAAAGGCTTCGGGGGTGCCGGCCGGGCGGGTGACGGGGGCGGACCGCCGGCGACCGCGGGCGCCACGACCCCCTGAGAAGCGGGGCACACCGGCGGGGTGTAGTACACATTCGCGGGGGGGGCGGGATGGCGCTGGAGCGGCGGAACGGGCGGGTGTACCGCTACACAACCGAGCGGGTCGGCCGGCGGGTGGTCCGCCGGTACGGCGGGTCCGGACTTATCGCCACGCTCGGCCAGCAGCTCCACGACGGCAGCCGAGAGCTGCGGCGGCTCGACCGGCTGGGCGAGCGGCTCCGGCTCGACCGGGTGAGGTGGCGGAACGCGAGGCTGCGGGGGTGGCTGGCCCGGGTGTCCGTGGCGGTCGCGGACGCCCTCCGGGCGGCCGGGTGGCACCAGCACCGCCGGCAGTGGCGGAGGAAGCGGGGAACACCGATGGCCGAACTGGCGACGATGACGGCCGACCAGGCCCGGGCGAGTTGGCACCCGGGGGAACTGTCTGCGGCGGCCGGCAAGCTGGACCCCGAGACGGCCGCTCAGGCGGCGAAGGGGGACGCGGCCGTCCTCCCGGCGGTCGACGCCTTCCTGGCCGCCGACCCGGCGGCGACGGCATTGTGGGGGGACATGGGCCGGCGGCTCTTGCGGCGCTGGGTCCGACGGTACGCGGGCAACTGCCTGACCACCGAGCGGGCCGTCCTCCGGCTCGCCGCCGACCTCCGGGCCCGGCTTGCCGGCCCCCGGCCGACCGCCCTGGACGTGCTCCTGGCCGAGCGGGTGGTGATCGGCTGGGTGTTCCTGTCCTGGTGCGAGGCCCAGTACGAGGGGCTGGTCGCCGAGGTCGGGATCGCCCAGCAGCAGTTCCACCTGAAGCGGATCGACCTGGCCCACCGGGGCCTGCTGAGCGCCTGCCGGACCCTGGCCAAGGTCAAGAAGGCGAAGCTGCCGGACGTGCTGGCGCTCGTCAATGTCTCCCCTCCG
Organism: Gemmataceae bacterium; assembly: GCA_019747655.1. Lineage (GTDB taxonomy): Bacteria > Planctomycetota > Planctomycetia > Gemmatales > Gemmataceae > Urbifossiella. The sequence goes on from JAIEQO010000774.1 coordinate 1,704, forward strand.
GTTACGAACGGCCCCGAATTCCGCGCGGGCGGGTGACAGCAGCCGACAGAGCCGGGGGCGTGTTTGATCCAGCATGTAGCTTCGACGAATGCCGGTTGTTTCCGGTTCCGCGGGTTGTCGTAGCTTCGCGCGTCCGATAACCTCACTCCTCCACCGGGCCCACCGCACCCCCACGACGCCGCACCCCGGCGACGATCG
>JAIEQO010000071.1 GCA_019747655.1 Gemmataceae bacterium
CCCGCCGGCCGCCACGAGGGCCAGCGACCCCGGCTCCGGCACCGCGGCCGCCGGGGCGAGCAGGAACTGGAGGTGGTCGACCTCCCAGTCGGTGCTGTTGCTCATGCTGATGGTGATGCTCTCGATCCCGGCCGCGTTCGTCACCCCGAAGAACCGGTCCTCCGGCGTCTCCCCGGTCGACGACCCGTCGCCCAGGGTGAACGGCCCGATCGACCCGAGCGACGCCCCGCCCGGGCCGGTCGCCGAGAAGGTCACGTCGCCGAACCCGTTCGTCCCGCTGGTGACGAAGCCCACGTCCGTCCAGACGATCCCGGCGGCGGTCGGCAGGCTGCCCAGGACGGCCGCGTCGAAGGTGACGGTCAGGGTGGCGTTCTGGCCGCCGGAGTAGAACGAGTGGCCGTCCCGCCCCAGCCCGTCGATCGCCGCGTCGTCGGCGTCGACCGAGTCGGTCAGCCGGCCGGGCGTGTTGACGGTCCACCCGGCGGTGACGGTGACGCCGGGGACGGCCAGCGCCCCGCTCTCGAAGGTTTCCAGGTAGAAGGCGGAGAACGGCAACGCCAGGAGCGGGCTGTCGCCGGCGCTCAGGTACGGGGTCGGGCCGAGGAACCCGGCGCCCGCCCGGCCGGCCCCGCCGGCCAGCCCCAACACAACCCCGACTGCTGTGAGAACCCGTCCCGTCCGGCGCATGGCCCGTCCCCCGTTCGTCGTGAATGGGCAACCCCCGGCCGGCCGGGCCGGGGTCTGGGGACGAGTGTACCCGCCTCGGCCCGGCCGGGCAACCGGTCGGGCGGCCGGTGCCGGCCCGATCAGCTCTTCCGGAGGGCGACGAGGGCGTCGGCCACCGCGGCCGGGTTCTCCTCGGCGACCCGGCGGCCGGCCGCCGGGCCTGCCGATTTTCCCGACGGCCGGCCGGTCGTAGGCGCCGGGGCCGCCGGCCGGTAGGATGTCGGGGCCGGCCCGCCGAACCCTCCCCCGCCCGCGGCCCCTCCGAGCAGCCATGCGAAGCCTCCCCGCCGTCGCGTGTACCGTCCTGCTCGCCGGCCGGGCTCCCGCCGCCCCGCCAGTCGACTTCAACAAGGACGTCCGGCCGATCCTGGCGACCCAGTGCTACGCCTGCCACGGCCCGGACCCGAAGACCCGCAAGGCCGACCTGCGGCTGGACCTCCGGGACGACGCGGTCAAGGCCGGGGCGTTCGTGCCGGGCAAGCCGGACGAGAGCGCGTTGCTTCAGCGGATCGCCTCGACCGACCCCGACGAGGTGATGCCGCCGCCCAACTCGAAGAAGCCGCCGCTGACGCCCCAGCAGGTCGAGCTGCTCAAGCGGTGGGTGGCCGAGGGGGCGAAGTATTCCGACCACTGGGCGTTCTCCCCGCTCCGCCGGCCCGCGGTGCCGGAAATCACAAGTCACAAATCTCAAATCAAAAATCCCATCGACGCCTTCGTCCTGGCCCGGCTCGAAGCCGCGGGGGTGAAGCCGTCGCCCGAGGCCGACCGGGTGACGCTCCTCCGCCGGTTGGGCTTCGACCTGACCGGGCTGCCACCGACGCCGGAGGAGGTCCGGGCGTTCGTCGAGGACAAGAGCCCAGACGCTTACGAGAAGCAGGTCGAGCGGCTGCTGGCGTCGCCCCACTACGGCGAGCGGATGGCCGTCTGGTGGCTGGACCTCGTCCGCTACGCCGACTCGATCGGCTACCACAGCGACAACCCGATGAACGTGGCCCCGTACCGGGACTACGTCATCAAGGCGTTCAACGCGAACAAGCCCTTCGACCGGTTCACCGTCGAGCAACTGGCCGGCGACCTGCTCCCGAACCCGACGACCGCTCAGAAGGTGGCGTCGGCGTACAACCGGCTGCTCCAGACGACCGAGGAGGGCGGGGCCCAGCCGAAGGAGTACGAGGC
>JAIEQO010001047.1 GCA_019747655.1 Gemmataceae bacterium
TCGTGGTGACGATCGACGGCCCGGCCGGGTCGGGCAAGAGCACCGCCGCCCGCGGGCTGGCCGGCCGGCTCGGGTTCCTTTACCTGGACACCGGGGCCATGTACCGGGCCGTCGCCCTGTACCTCCTCCGCCGGCGGGTCGAGCCGGACGACGCCCGGGCGGTCGAGCCGCTTCTGGCCGACATCCGGGTGGAGGCGGTCGGCGGGGCGGTCGTCCTCAACGGCGAGCCGGTGGCCGACCGGATCCGCACCCCCGAAGTGTCCCGGGGGGCCAGCCGGGTGGCGGTGATCCCGGCCGTCCGCCGGTTCCTGGCTGCCGAGCAGCGGCGGGCCGCGGAGGGCCGGCGGATCGTCTGCGAGGGGCGGGACCAGGGGACGTTCGTGTTCCCGGACGCCGGGGCCAAGTTCTACCTGACGGCCGACCCGGCCGCCCGGGCCGCCCGCCGGTTCCGGGAGTTGGCCGCCGCGGGCGTCAAGACCACCCTGGACGAGGTGTTGGCCGCCCAGCAGGAGCGGGACGCCCGGGACGCCGGGCGGGAGCTGGCCCCCCTGAAGCCGGCGGCCGACGCGGTCGTCGTGGACACGACGATCCTCACCCCGGCCGAGGTGCTGGACCGGTTGGAGCAGGAGGTGGGCCGCCGATGTCCCCCCGCCCGCCCTTAGCCGGCCGCCTGTGGTACGACGCCGTCTTCCTCTCGTCGTTCGCCTTCTTCACCTTCGGGTTCAGCCTCCGCCGGGCCGGGTGGGACCGGATGCCCCGGTCCGGGCCGGTGCTGGTGGTGGCCAACCACCAGTCGATGTTCGACCCGGTGCTGGTCGGGCTCGCCAGCCGGCGGTACTTGTCGTTCCTGGCCCGGAACACGCTCTTCACCCAGCCGGTGCTGGGGCCGGTGATCCGCAGCCTGGGGGCGGTGCCGATCGACCGGAACATGGGTAAGGACGGCATCCAGGCGGTGCTGGACGCGCTCGCGGCCGGCCGGGCGGTGCTGATGTTCCCGGAGGGGGAGCGGACGCACACCGGGGCGGTGCAGCCGCTCAAGGCCGGGGTGTCGCTGCTGATTAAGCGGGTGACGTGCCCGATCGTCCCGGTCGGGATTGCGGGCTGTTACGCGGCCTGGGGCCGGCACCGGACGTGGCCGCGGTTCTCGCCCTTGTGGCTGCCGCCGGGGCCGAACACGATCGCCCTGACGGTCGGCGAGCCGATCGACCCGGCCCGGTACGCCGGGCGAAAGCGGGAGTGGGTGGTCGAGGACCTGCACCGGGAGCTGGCGGCCCAGCACGCCGCGGCCGACGCCCTGCGGCGGAAGTAACCTCACGCCCCCGGGGGCGGCCACGGGACCTGCTTTAGCAGGGCCTCGATGTCGACCCCCGGGGGCGGGACGTACCCGTCGGGCAAGGGCGGCCGGCCCTGCCGGACCCGAAACTTCATCTGCATGAGCAGCCGGTCGGCGACCGGGAGCGGATTTCCCTTCACGACACCCGGGTCGGTGTCGCGGACGGTGATGACTTGCCAGGACTGCCGAGGCACCCGCTTCGGGCGAGGCTCGGGCGGGACGGGTTCACTCATCGTCGGGCTCCTTCAGGCGGACCGTGAGCGTGGTAGTGGCGACCAACTCGTTTGCGACGACCAACAGGACATCGTATCTTCCCGGGTCGGGGAACACGCAGCCGCTCACATGATGGCGGTAGGGGTATACCTCCAACCGGTCCCGGATGGTGATGCCGTGCGTGGCGTCGTAGATCGTCCGCTCGCCGTCCGGGTGGACGACCTCGACCCGGGCGGAAAGGTCACCAAACCCATCCGACAGGAACGCGGCCACCCAGCACGTCAGACCGGCCGACGGGAACGACCGGACCGCCAGTTCGTGGAAGCAGTCGGTCAGCGTCAGCCGGCCGGTGGCGAAGTCCTC
>JAIEQO010000636.1 GCA_019747655.1 Gemmataceae bacterium
CGCCGGGGGCGGCTCCGCCAGAACCCGCCCCGCCGCCGCGGGTCGCCGCCGAACCCGCCCGGCTGGCCGGCGTGACCGCCCGGTACGGCACCCTCCACTACCGCACCCCCGGGCCGGTCCTCGGGTCGGCCCTGTCGCCCGACGGCCAGCTCCTGGCCGTCGCCAACCCGGACGGCGTGCGGCTGTACGAGGTCCCCGGCTGGCGGCTGGCCCGGGAGCTGGCCGCACCGGGCGGTCACCATCAGGTCTGTCTCCGCCCGCTCGCCTTCTCCCCGGACGGGACGCACCTGGCTTACCGCCGGGAGTACGGGGTCGTGACCGTCTGGGACCTGCCCGGCGGCAAGCCCGGCCGGGACGTCCGGGCCGGGGCCGACACCAAGTGGCGGCCGCTCATGGCCTTCGTCGCCGGGAACCTGCTCGCCCTCGCCGAGGTCGAGCGGCTGGTCGTCTTCGACCCGGCGACCGGGGCCGAGGTCCGGGCCGTCCCGGCCGCGAACGTCCTGGCCGTGTCCCCGGACGGGGCGACCTACCTGCGGGCCGACAAGCCGAAGCCGAAGCCCGGGGCCGGGACCCACCCCGGGGAGGCCGTCCTCGGGGACGCCCGGACGGGCAAGGACACGGCCCGGCTCGGCCGGCTCGCCCCGTTGCAGGACGGCGGGCGCGACGGGCTGGCGTTCGCCCCGGACGGGAAGACGGTCGCGGTCGTTTACGGCAGCGGCCGCACCGTCAGCGTCCGGGACGCTACGACCGGTAAAGAGGTCGCCGCCCTCGAACTGCCGGAAGACATCTACGGCGGCGGGACGGCCAGGTTCGGGAAGTACGGGGCGGAAATCGGCCACGCCCGGGACGGCACGGTGTACGTCCTCCTCGGGTCCGGGGGCGTCGTCCGCTGGGACCCGAAGGCCGACCGGGAGTTGCCCGGGCTGGAGGCCGGCGACGACCCGGTGCCCGGCGGGGTGCACCTGCTGCCCGACGGCCAGACCCTGCTCACCCCGACGACCGAGGGGTGGGTGCGGGTGTGGGACGCCGGGACCGGGGCCGAGCGGCCGGTCCCCGGCCGGTATTGGGGCCGGGTGGTCGTGACCCTGTCGCCGGACGGGGCGGTCGTCGCGGTGGCCGACGGGAGCGGCCGGGTCGACCTGCGGGACGCCGCCTCCGGGGCGTTCGTCCGCACGGTCCGGGAGAAGGGCGGCCCGGCCCCGCGGGTGGTGTTCAGCCCGGACGGCGGGCGGCTGGCCGTCGCCGACACGGCCGACCCGCCGGAGGGCCCACCCGAGGGTGATCCCGGGCCGCCGGTGACGGTCTACCGGGCGGCCGACGGGGTGGCGGTCGGGCGGGTCGGGCGGCGAACGGACGAGGGCGGCCGGGCGGTCCCGGTCGGGTTCACCGCCGGCGGCCTCGTCCTGGTCCAGGGGACCGACCCCGGGTTGACCGCCTGGGACCCGGCGACCGGGGCGAAGGTCTGGGGCGACCCGGCCGGCCACCCGGGCGGGGCGGCCAGCCCGGACGGCCGGACGGTCGCGGTCGTCGAGGATCACACCCTGGTGTTCCTCGACGCCGAGACCGGGAAGGAAACCCGCCGGGCGGTGCTCCTCCCCCGGGACCTGATCTGGTGGGATGAGGAAGCGGTGTGCCAGGTGAGCTGGTCGGCCGACGGGCGGACGGCCGCCGTCCTCCCGCCCGGCTGCCACCCCATCGTCCTCGATGTCCGGACCGGCCGGGTGCGGCGGCGGTTCGGCGCCGAGTCCGACGCCGACGGGAAGGCCCGGCGGCACTGGGCCGGGGGCTGGGACGGGTCGGCGGAGAAGTTGACGCTCGGGCTCTCGCCGGACGGGAGTTGGGCGGTGGTCGCGGGGGGTGGGCACGCGGCCGTGTGGCAGACGGCGACCGGGGCCCGGGTGGCGGCCGTCC
>JAIEQO010000521.1 GCA_019747655.1 Gemmataceae bacterium
CCCGACGCCCACGGCTTCGGCCCGCCCGCCGGCCCCGGCCGACGACGCGGCCGACCTGGCCCTGGTCCCGGCCGACGCCGCCGGGTTCGTCCACGTCCGGTTCGCCGACCTGTGGAAGAACGACCTGTTCGCCGGGCTGAAGAAGACCTGGGACCGGGCCGGGGCGAAGGCCCTGGCCGCCCTCGACCGGCAGTTCGTCCCGGCCCCGTCGACCCTGGAGCGGGCGACCGTGTTCGTCCTGCTCGACCCCGAGTCGAAGCAGCCCCAGCCGTTCGGGATCGTCCGCTTCTCGGCCCCGTTCGACCCGGCCCTGGTCGCCAAGCTCTACCTGCCCAAAGCCGAGAAGGCCGAGGCCGGGGCGACCACCGTGTACGTCGACGGGAACCTCCACCTGGCCGTCGCCTTCCCGGACAACCGGCACGCGCTCATCGGCATGCCGGGGGCGGTCGAGGCGTACCTGGTCAGGAAGCCCGCGAAGGACGGGCCGCTGGCCCCGGCCCTGAAGCTGGCCGCCACCCGGCCGGTGGTGGCGGCGGCCAACATCGCCGCCCTGCCGATCCCCCCGAACGCCCTGGACGAGGTCCCCGAGGACGTGCGGCCGATCCTGACGGCCGAGCAGTTGGTGGTGTCGATGGACCTGGGGGCCGAGGCCAGGCTGGAGGCCCGGGCGACGTACCGGACCCCGGGCGGGGCGGCCGACGCCGAGAAGGCGGTCCGGGCCCTGGTCGACTTGGGCCGGCGGAAGATCGCCGAGCAGCAGAAGGAGTTGGAGGGGAAGCTGTTCGACCCGGCGATCAAGACCCCGCGGCCGGCCGACGAGCTGCCGGACGCCCTCGGGGCGGTGTTCGGGCTCGGGGCCCTCGGCCGGCTGGACGACTTCCTGGCCGACGCCAAGCTGGTCGCCCGGGACGGGAAGGACCTGACCTTCTCGGCGGCCATGCCGAAGGAGCTGGTGGCCACCGTCGGCGGGTTCGCGGCCATCGGGGTCGGGCTGGCGCTGCCGGCCGTCCAGAAGGTCCGCGAGGCCGCCGCCCGGGCCCAGAGCCAGAACAACCTCAAGCAGATCGCCTTGGCCATCCACAACTACGAGAGCGCCAACGGCAAACTGCCGGAGGACATCAAGGACGCGGACGGCAAGCCGCTCCTGTCCTGGCGGGTGGCGATCCTGCCGTACATCGAGCAGGAACCCGTCTACAAGCTGTTCAAGCTGGACGAGCCGTGGGACTCGGACGCCAACAAGAAGGCGTCGCAGGTGGCGATCAAGGTGTTCGTGTCGCCGAACGCCACCACCGGGCCGGTCGGCCCGGACGGGTACGGGCTGACCAACTACCTCGGGGTGGCCGGGCCGGACACGATCTTCGACCCGGAGGGCGGAATCCGGATCGTCGGCATCACCGACGGCACGTCGAACACGGTCATGGCGGTGGAGTCGGCGGCCGCGGTCCCGTGGGCCAAGCCGGGGGACTACCTGGTCGAGGCGGGGAAGGCGCTGCCGAAGCTGGTCCCGCCGGGCAACGCGGCCGTTCTCAACGTGGCGATGGGGGACGGGTCGGTCCGGGCGGTGAACCCGGCGAAGGTGCCGGAGAAGATCTGGCGGATGGTGTTCAGCCGCAACGGCGGGGAGGTGATCCCGGCCGACTGGGAGGAGGGGAAGTAGGGGATGGCGGGGCGTGGTCCCGCTCGCCCGGTTTTGGCGAGCAGGGGGCGTGAGCCCCCTGATGGTGTTGGCGAACCGCGACCGTGAGGGAGCGGGTGGGATCACCCCCTCGCTGACGCCCGGGGTTCGCCCGGAAAACGGAGGGTCGCGCCCCCCGCCCGCCCGGCCTTGTAGGGTGGGGCGTCGCGGGGCGTCCGCCGACCCCCGCGCCCCCCCCCCGGGGTGGCCAAGGGGGGGGGTCGCCCGGGCGGCCGCCCCGCGCGG
>JAIEQO010001015.1 GCA_019747655.1 Gemmataceae bacterium
CGTCGGAGAGGTCGCGGCGGTGCATGCAAGATCAGAGGCACGGCCGCCCCCCGCCGATTCAGCAGACAGAACCTAGTCTCGGCGGACACGGGAGGTGCGACTCGAAACTTTGAACTCGAAACTCGAAACTGATCAAGCCGGCCCGATCAGGTCCTCGACCGCCTCGGCGAACCGGTTGTCGTGGAAGCTGCTCTTGGTCAGGTAGGCGTTCGCCCCGGCCTCCAGCCCGCGGAGGCGGTCGTCCTCCCGCTCCTTGTACGACACGATCACCACCGGCAGGTCCTTCACGGCCGGGTCGCCGCGGACCGCCCGGACGAGCTGGATGCCGGTCATCCGGGGCATGTCCACGTCGGTCACCAGCAGGTCGTACCGCCCGGCCCGGACCTGGTTCCACCCGTCCGCCCCGTCGACCGCCACCGCCACCTCGTACCCCTTGTTGGCCAGCAACTGCCGTTCCACCTCCCGCACCGTGATCGAGTCGTCGACCACCAGCACCCGCTTCTTCCGCGCCGGCCCAGCCTCCCGCACCTCGCACCGCCGCAGCGACCCGGCTTGAATGTACTGGTCCATCCCGCGGACCAGGTCCTCGGCGTCGAGGATCAGCACCGGCTGGCCGTCGTCCAGGACCGCCGCGGCCGAAACGTTCGGGACCTTCCCGAGCCGCGGGTCGAGCGGCCGGACGACCAGGTCCTGCTCGCCCCGGACGGCGTCGACCACCAGCCCGTAGCTGCCGGACGGGTCGCTCAGGAGGACGACGGCGAGGTCCGGCCCGGCCGGCGGCCCGCCGGGCAGGTCGAGGAGTTGGCCGGCCAGCACGAGCCCGACGTTCAGCCCGTCCACGGCCACGAACTGCCGCCCCTCGGCCGAGCGGATGGTCTCCCGGGGGACCCGCAGGAGGCGGTCGATCCGGGTGTGCGGGAAGGCGTAGGGCTCGCCGGCCACCTCCACCACCACCGCCCGGATGACCGACAGGGTGATCGGCAGTTGGAGGTGGAAGGTGGTGCCGTGGCCCGGCCGCGTCGAGATGCGGACGGCCCCGCCGACCCGGCGGACGGTCTCCTGCACCACGTCGAGCCCGACGCCCCGGCCGGAGTACTCGGTGACGGCCGCGGTGGTCGAGAACCCGGGGAGGAACAGGAACTCCAGCAGCTCGGCCTCGGTCATCTGCCGGACGGCCTCGGCCGAGTTCAGTCCCCGGTCGGTGATCTTCCGCCGGAGCCGGTCGAGGTCCACCCCCCGGCCGTCGTCGGTCACCGTGACCGACAGCACCCCGGCCCGGTGGCGGGCTTCGAGCCGGACCGTCCCGCCTTCGGGCTTGCCGGCAGCCGTCCGGTCGGCGGGCGACTCCAGCCCGTGGTCGACGGCGTTGCGGATCAGGTGCGAGAGCGGGGCTTCGAGCTGTTCCAGCACGTCCCGGTCGACGGCCGTGGTCTCCCCGGCGACGACCAGCCGGGCCTGCTTGCCCAGTGCCCGGGCCATGTCCCGGACCATCCGGGGGAGGCCGTGGACCCCGTCGGCGAACGGCCGCATCCGGCTGGCGATCACCTCCCGGTAGAGCCGGCCGTTCAGGTCCTCGGCCCGGGCGGCGTGGTCGTCGACGGCGGCCGCGTGGTCGGCCAGGGCGGTCCGGCAGGCGGCGGCCAACTTCCGCACCTCGTCCGGGGGGCGGCCCTCGTCCACGGCCACGGACAGGCCGTCCAGATGCCGCTTGAGCACGGTCAGGGCGGCCGCGAACGGCTGGAGGGCCTTCGCCTGGACGAGCGACTCGCCGGCCAGCCCCATCAGCCGGTTCAGGCTCCCGGCCGTCACCCGGACGACGGCGTCGGCCGGGGCCGGAGGCGGCGGGGGCGAAGCGATGGCGGCCGGTTCGGGCTCCGGGGGCGGCGGTGCCGGCGCGGGTGCGGCCTCAGCCGGCGGGGGAGGCGG
>JAIEQO010000845.1 GCA_019747655.1 Gemmataceae bacterium
GCGGTCGGGGCCGACGGCCGGTGGCTGGCCACGGCCGACGACGACCACGTCATCCGGCTCCGGGAGCCGGCCACCGGGCGGGCCGTCCGGGAGTTCGTCGGCAGCCCGGCCCGGGTGAACGCCCTGGCCTTCCACCCGGACGACACGCGGTTGTTGAGCGGCGGGGACGACCGGGAGGTCCGGGTGTGGGACGTCGGGTCGGGGCTGGAGCTGCTGGCACTGCCGGCAGTGGCGGATGTCGTTGCTGCGGTGGCCTGGCCGAGTCCTGGGGACCGGGTATACGCCCTCGACGGCGCGGCCGTCCGGGTCTGGCCGGCCCGGTGATCGGGTCCGGTGGCACGGGCATTCCTGCCTGTGCTGCTTGGAAGAGCACAGGCAGGAATGCCCGTGCCACCGGAACTAACTACTTCTTCGGCGGCGGCCGCTTCTTGACCTCCTCCACCCGGGCCGTCCACGCCTGGACGAACTTGTCGTAGGCCGGGCCGGTGGCCGTCCCGACGTCGGCCAACAGCCCCGGCTGCTGGGCGGCCGTCGGGTCGGCGAAGCTGACCAGGTTCCACAGGGCCAGCTCCCGGACCGCGACCGACGGGTCGTTCAGGAGGCCGACCAGCCGGTCCAGCTCGGCCGGGTCCGGCTTGGCCGGGGAGACGACCCCGCGGAGCAGCCGCAGGACCCGCCCGGCCGTCGCGTCCCCGCCGACCTTGGCGGCCAGCGGCTTCTCCAACAGCCCCGTGTTCCCCGGGTCGCGGGCCACCCAAGCGGCCAGGGCGTTCACCACCGCCACCCGGGCGTACCCCTTCCCCTCGTCGGTCAACAGGTCCAACAGCGGCCGCAGGTCGTCGGCCGCGGTCGGCCCGGTGGCGATGGCCGCCGTCCCGTACACCGCCGCCTGGACCAGCGGGGGCGGGGCGGCGTCGGCCGCCGCCAGCACCTCGGCCAGGGCCAGCCGCACCCCCTCCCGGGTCGTCACCCGCCCGGCCAGGTCGGCCAGCGCCTTCTGGACCGCCGCCCCGACCCCGGCGGCGACCGGCGGGAACTTGTCGAAGTAGCTGTTCCCCGGCTCCAGCGGCCTGGGGTCGGCCAGCGTCCCGCCCTTGTTGTTCCACTCGACCACCGCCCCGCTGACCTTGTCGAACGACTTGAACCGGTCCGGGGCGGCCAGCCCGGCGGTCCCGCGGACCACCGCCGCCCGGGCCTCGACCCGGGCCGACCCGCCGTCCCGGTCGTAGGCCGCCCCCGGCTCGAACGCGGTGGCCACCTCGACCGCCACCTCGGCGTCCGGGTTCGGCAGGGAGACGTCCCACACCTCCCCGGCCAGCCGGACCCGGACCTTCGCCCCGCCCGGCTTGGCCGTCTTCAGGTAGACCCGCCCGGCCAGCAGGGTCAGGTCGGCGTCGAACCCGGGCGTCCCCTCGACCGCCGGCGGAGGCGGGTGGAACCGGACCCGGGCCTCGAGCAGCCGGGCCGGCAGCAGCTCGGGCAGGTTCCCCCACAGGTGGACGACCGCCCGCGAGTCGAGCCGGACGTCGGCCTTGTACCCGGGCAGCGCGAGCACCTGGTCCTGGGTGAAGACGGCCGAGTCGCCGGCCGGGTCGAGCCGGAGCCAGTTCGGGGCGTCGTCGGCCCGGGCCGCGACCAGGGTGTTGAGCCCCTCGACCCGGCCGACCGGGCGGCGGTCCGGGTTCGGCGGGGCGGCCGTCTTGACCAGCTCGTCCTTCTTCTCCGGCGGCTTCGCCCCGGGGTCGTCCGGCTTCTTCGCCGTGAGGTCGTCGGACCCCTTCGCCCGCGGCTCGGGAGCGTCACCCTTCCCCGCGGGCGGGGGTTCCGGCTCCGTCTTGGGCTGGGACTGGGGCTGCGGCGGCGGGGCCGGCGGGCCGGCGGCGTAGAGCCCGCCGGGCGACGACTCGGGCGGGGTCTCCGGGTTCCGCGGC
>JAIEQO010000886.1 GCA_019747655.1 Gemmataceae bacterium
CGGCGGCCAGGGCCACGCCGGCGCGGCGGTCGAGCGGGTCGCCGGCGAACATCGCGGCCGCGGCCGCGGCGTCCTCGGGGGAGGGGAAGAACGTCCCCGGGGGCACCGGCGTGAGGGTCATGCCGGGGCGACGGGGCGCCGGGTCGCGGTACGCGCAGTCGATCAGGAAGACGTCGGACTGGTCGATCACGGGGCAGCCCTTCGACGTGCCGCGGTGGTCGAGCCAGCTCAGGGTGGCGTCGATGTCGCACGACGCGTAGCCCATGCCCTTCATCACGGCCCGGACGGGGCACGGGGGCGGCTCGGGCTCGAACAGCTCGGGCCCGCCGAAGAACTTCCGCGGGGCGAAGCGGGCGCTGTCGAAGACGGTGCCGGTCGGGTTGACCGGGCGGGGACGGTGGGTCACACTGGACATGGGAATGCTCCGGGAACAGGGCTTTCTCGTCCTCGGGCCGGCGAGTGTGTCACCACTCGCCGGCCTTCTTTCGTTTCGGGCCGAACCGCTCGACCCGACAACGGTAGTCTAGTGTCGTCCGACACCGTGGTCAAGACCCTTTCGACACGATGACACTTGACCACCGTTCGGGGTGGTCTACGATGGCTCTGGAGTGGCCGAGTGCGGCCCGCTACCCTGGCATCGCGGAGACCGGACGGATGAACGTGGCGACCCTGGACGCACCGATGGCCGATGACAAGCCGAAGTCCGCGACGCTCAGCGTGAAGCTCGACCATGACGTTGTCGAAGCGGCCCGCATCGTGGCGGCCTTCCGGAACGAGACGATGACGGACATGCTCTCGGGCATCCTTCGCCCGATCCTGGAGGAGATGGAGCGACAGGCGATCGCGAAGCGTACCGGGGAGCGGCCGGCCCCCAAGCCGAAGCGGTCCCCCAAGGCCTGACTCACCCCAGCCCCGGCCTGGCGGTTCAGGCGGCGGAGGGTGTAGCTGGTCGAGGTGCCGGTCGGGGGCTTGGACTTCGACGGGAAGGGGATCGTGGGGGGAGACTGGTCAAGTGTGATAACATCACACTTGACCTCTTTACGGGTGTGCTGATTCGCCCCGTCAGGATTGTTCGCGCCCCCCGGCGTCCCCCGGACCAGATCCCAGAAGGGCAGCCAGGCGTCGGTCACCGGACCCCCGCCAGGAGGGGAAGCTCCTCCTTCCCCCGCGTCGTCGCGGGGGGCGGGAGGCGCCGGCCGGTCATCACCTCGGCGACGGTGGCGCCGGGGTGTCGATCGAGCTCGATCTCGATCGACCGATAGAGGGCGGGGAAGTCGGCCCGCCGGTCGGGGTGGGGGAGGCCTCGGCGGCGGTCGTCGGAGGGTCTCACTTCAACTGAGGCCCCCGGCGGTGGTGTCATCGGGGATGACGTCGCGGGGCGGGATCAGCCCGGCCCCCCGCGCGGCGGCCAGGAGCCTCAGCCCGGGGTCGGCCAGGGCGAACCAGCGCAGCCGCCCCTCGCGCGTCATGCCCACCACGCCGGCCCTCAGCATGATGGCCAGGTGGTGGTTCACGGCGCTGATCGGCTCGCCGATCGCGTCGGACAGCCCGCCGGCCGTGAGGGCGTCGGCGGCGTCCAGGGCGACGACGATCTGAAGCCGCATCCCGGCCCCGAACGCCCGGAACGGGCGGGATACGATGCTGGCCTGCGCGCGGGTCGGGATCATGACGCCAGCCCCCGGGCCGTCTCGGCCAGCCGGCGGCCCTTGGCGGTCAGCCCGTACAGCCGGCCGAGGCCCCCGACGCGGGGGTAGCTCTCGACCAGGCCGTAGAAGCCGACGATCCTCAGGGCGTTGATCGCGGTCCCCGGGTTCAGCCCGCCGGCGGCCTCGGCCACCTCGGGGGCACGCAGCGGGCGCCCGGCGCCGGCCAGGGCCCACAGCACCGCGACGCGGGCGGGGGCGCTCAGGACCCGGGCGTTGTCGGCGGCG
>JAIEQO010000012.1 GCA_019747655.1 Gemmataceae bacterium
TTACCCCTCTGATGTTGGGGGCATTCTGGGGTACCACCCCCCCCGCTCGCCAGGACGCAGGATCACTTCTTCGCGGCCTTTAGCTCGTCCTGGAGCAGGAGCAATTCCTTCTCGGCCTGGAGCCGCCAGAACCGGGATTCGTGCAGCAATTGGGGCGGGTCGGTCCCGGCCTGCACCCGGGCGACGGCGAACCGCTCCGCCAGCTTCATCACGACCACCCGGTCCTCGTAGGCGCCCACCTTCCCGGCCGGGGTCGGCTCCAGCTCGGCCCACGCCCGGAACACCTCGACCGCCATCTTCAAGAAGCCGAAGTACTCGGTGCTGCGGAACTGCCCCTGCTCGATCAGCCTCTGCGTCGAGATGACGTACGCGACCCCCTCGTTCACCTGGGCGATCCGCACCTTCGTGAGGGGCGGGGCGTCGGCCGGGATCGGCCGGGGGCCGGCGGCCAGCGCCTCCCTCACCCGCTTCGGCAGGTCCGCAGTCATCTGCGGCCTCCCGTCCGGGTCGACGACGGGCCTGCCGTCGAGGACCAGCGGCTTCATCGGGATGACGAGGTTCGGGAAGGCGGTGTACGGGTCGGCGAGGAGGGCCGCCATCTGGGCCTCGAACTGCTTCAACCGCTCGGGGCCGGGCCGGCCGGGGCCGTCGGGCGGGTCCTTCGCGTCGGGCGGGGGGTCGGCCGGCTTCTGGGCGGCGCTGTGGGCGGCCGCGGCGACGCCGACCAGCAGGCACCCGCAGACGATCCGCAACGACATGACAGCCTCCGGGGCGGGGGCGGGCGACGCCCCCGATCATACCCGGCCCGGGCGGCTACTTCTTCCCCTTCGGCGGCGGGTCCTTCTTCAGGAACTCCTGGAACATCAGCAGGTCCAGCTCGGCGTCGGCCCGGGAGGCGGTGGCCAGCGCCGCCTCCCCGGCGAACGACCCGCCGGCCTTCACCCGGGCCCGGGCCTGCTGCTCCTGCTCCCTCAGCAGGTCCACCCGCAGCCGCAGCCACCGCACCCGGTCGGCCGGGTTCTCCTCCAGGTCGGCCCCGTTCTCGGCCAGCACCATCACCAGCCCGGTCAGCTCGCTCGGGGCGGCGGCCCCGGCCTTGACCGACTGGGCCAGCGCCCGCAGGGCCTCCAGCCGGGCGTTGTACCGCTCCTTCTGGAGCTTGCGGATCGGGGTGTCGGCCGGGTCGTCCTTCGCCGGCTTCAGGTCGAGCACCCGGCCCAGGACCGGGCGGGTGTCCTCCTTGCCCGCCGGCGGCTGGGCGAGGCTGAGGGCGGCGAGGCAACAGGCGGCGGGGAACATGGCACGGCCTCCGGGAAACGAGCCGAGCCCGGCGGCCGGCCGCCGGGCTCGGTCGATTGTACCCGCCGCCGTGGCTACTCCGGCGGCCGCCCGCCGGCCGGGAGCTGGAGCTGCACCCCGCCCGGGACCAGCCCGGGGTCGTAGGCCCGGTTGAGGTTGTAAACCTCCTCCCACCGCTGGGGGTCGCCCAGGGCCTCCCGGGCGACCGCCCGCATGCTCATCCCGCCGGCCGGGACGGCGAACGTCCGCGGCCGCCCCGGGCGGAAGGTCGGGTCGGCGGCGGCCGTCTGCCAGTCGGCGGCCGGGGTCGGGCGGCCGGCCGAAGCCGGCACGCCGGTCATCTGCGGGAACCGCTTCTTGAGCACGTGGACCGGCGGCACGTCGACCGACTGGCCGGGCTGGATCGGGCGGTTGCCGTTGTACGCCTGGAGGGCGGCGGCGTACCGGCCGTCGCCGTAGTACTCCCGGCTCACCCCCTCGTACCGGTCGCCGGGCCTCGGGTCGTACACGTCCACGGTCGGCGGCCGGCGGGCCGGGGACTCGGCGACCGGGGGCACGGTCGGGGCGGGCGTCGCCCCACCGGCGGCCGGCTTGACCCCGAGGGGGTCGGCCGCCGGCTTCGGGTCGCTCGT
>JAIEQO010000246.1 GCA_019747655.1 Gemmataceae bacterium
CGTCCCGCACCCGGCGATGGCGATGCCGCAGCCGGGGCAAGGGGTGCCGGTCCCGGCGCCGCTCCTGGCCGCCCGGGTCATCGCCCCCGAGGGGGTGCGGGTGACGTTCTACCCCGGCACCCCGCTCGCCCGGACGGCCCCGAGCGGGGCGCTGTTCGGACTGCGGCCGGGCTACCGCTACCGGCTGGAGTTGTCGAACCTGCCGACCCAGCCCGGGCGGGCCCTGTACCCCGAGGTCTCGGTCCACGGGGTCCTCGTGCCCCGATCGGGGATGAAGTACATGGACTGGCCGGCCCCGCTGGTGTTCAGCCCGGCGGACATCGAGCGGGCCTCGGCCGGGGCCGTCATCACCAAGGTCGTCTACCTGGAGGACCCGGAGAAGGCGATCCCGTCCGAGTTCGGGCTGGCGGCCCCGATCGAGGTCCCGGCCGGGAGCGAGGAGGAAGCCATCCGCGGGGCGCTGGCCAACGGCCGGCTGGTGGCCATCGTCCGGCTCGGGAACAAGGTGCCGCCGCCGGCGGAGCTGGCCGGGACGGCGATCGACGGGACGATCCTCTTGCCCGGCGAGACCACCCTGCGGGCGCCGGCGATCCCGCCGACCATCCCGTTCTACGCCTGCAAGCTGTACGACCCGCTCCTCGGCCCGAAGGGGCCGAAGGAGGAGTGCTTCGTGGACGGCGGGGACAAGGGCGACCCGCTCGGGATCGGGCCGAACGGACGGCTCGGCGGGCTGAACCCGACCGACGTGGGGGTGGAGTACTCGACCACCGACCGGCAGGGCCGGCCGGCCCGGCGGGTGACCACCTCGAACGTCGTCTGCGTGTGCGTCCCGCGGTTCGTGGTCCAGCGGGCCGAGATCGCCCCCGGGTCGTTCGACGTGCCGACGGTGCTGGCGGCGAACACGGCCGCGGTCGGGCCGCAGAACCTCCGGGACCGGCGGGCGGCGATGGCCGAGGTCGGGCGGGAGAAGCCGGCCGGGTTCGCCGCCCGGGTCCGCCCGATGGCCTACGTCGGGACGGTCGGGGTCGGGTTCTTCGTCGGCACCAGCCGGCCGAACGTGATCGGGCAGGTGGAGGGGGTGGCGGTGGCGGCCGCCCTGGTCGAACCGGAGGTGCTGACCGCCTACCCGACGCTATGCCCGCTGACGGTGACGAAGACGGTCGAGTCGGACGGCCCGGTCGGGTCGGGGGACGTGGTGACGTTCGCCATCCGGTACGTGAACACCGGGTCGAAGCCGGTGTCGGACCTGGTGGTCAGCGACAGCCTGAGCGGCCGGCTGGAGTACGTCCCGGGATCGCAGCAGACGGACCGGGCGGCCAACTTCTCGGCGTCGGCGAACGAGGCCGGGTCGGTGGTGGTCCGGTGGGAGCTGCCCGGGGTGCTCCTGCCGGGGCAGGGTGGGGTGGTGCGGTTCCAGGCGAAGGTCCGCTAGTACGGCGGCCGGCGATGGGGTATGCGACGCCGGGGGCGTAACCGCCCCCGGCGGCTTTTTGCGCCGGGGCGAAAGCCGCGCAACGGAATGCCCAAGTATCCGGGTGATTTTCGGAATCCTGTGGCCGGGGCCGGCCATCGGGCATAGTGTGACCGGACTCGCTGCCGACGACCGGTCGCCTTTCCTCTTCCGCCGGGAGTTGACGAGATGTCCGCCGTGAACGCCGTGCTGAACCGCGACCGTGACGAAGTCCGCATCCCCACCCCGCACGGCGGGGCGCTGCTGGCGTACCTGACGCAGAAGGGGCTCAAGGGGTCGCTGCGGACCGACCGGGCCGGGGACCTGATCGTCCTGGCCGGGGAGCCGGACATGGGCCGGGTGGCCTCGATCTTGTCCGACTGGAAGCGGCGGGCGGCCCAGGCGGCCGCCGCCAACGAGGGCGCCCCGCAGGCCGTCTGACGCCCTCCGGAAACGCAGTCGGGGGCACGCCGGATGGCGTGC
>JAIEQO010000861.1 GCA_019747655.1 Gemmataceae bacterium
GCGGTGGAAGTGCCCGCCGGTGAACCCGAACCCCCGGCCGCCGTCGGCCCGGTCGTAGGCCCAGGCCATCGTCTCCAGCCGGCCGGGGTGTTTCTTGGCGTCCGGCGTCCCACGGGTGCCGTCCGGCGGCACCGCCTGCAAGATCGGGGTGACGTTCTTGGCGTCCTTCACGTCCGTCGCGTCATCGATCCAGTGCACGTTGTAATACCACTCGTCGTTCAGGGTGAACGGCTTCACCCCCCGGGTGATCGGGTGCTTCGGCAGGCTGCGGATGGCCGCGTCCCAGTGCGGGTTGGTCGAGGTCCGCGGGTCGTAGTACCCGCCCATCCACCGGACCACCCGCTCGCCGTCCTTCGGCTCGTAGTCGACGGCGAAGTGCAGGTTCACCCAGCCGACGCCCCGGTCCATCAGCTTCTGGAGTTTGTCGAGGCGGTCGCCCTTGGTGGCCGGGTGGCCGCCGCGGCCGTCGAGGTAGAAGACCACGCAGTCGGCGGTGTCGAACAGCTTCTCGTTCTTCGGCCACCCGTCCCGGGCCATGATCGGCCAGACTCCCGGGGTCTGCTTCAAGAGGTTCATGAGGATGGCCGTGCCGGCGAAGAACTCGTGGTCGCCGGGGCCGTGGCTCTTGCTGCCGGCGATCAGCAGGATGCGCTTCCCCTTGAAGTCGGCCGGCGGCTCCTGTTCGAGCGGCACGCCGGACTGGTCGTGGGGGTCGGTCTTGGGCGGGTCGGCGGCGGCCGGGGCGGCGGAAAGGACGAGAGCCGGGAGGAGGGGGAGCATCGGGTGTAAGGCTCCGGGCGGTCGGACGGTATGGGGTACGGGGCCACTGTACCCGGACCGCCCGCGGCGGGCTACCGCCCGCCGGCCGGGTCCGTATCATTCCCCCGCCGCGACCGACGCTGCCCGCCGAGGAAGCCCCTCGTGACGACCGCCGTTGACGAGATCGACCCGCCGAAAGCCAAAAAGACGAGTACCGCCGCGTTCAAGGCCGTCCCCCAGGACCGGGCTGAGCGGGACCGCATCCGGTCCGCGGTGGCCGAGTTCTGCAAGTCGGTCGACCGGTCGAAGCCGCTGACCAAGGACGGCAGCCGGGAGATGGCCGAGGCCGTCCTCCGGCGGCTCGGGCTCGGGGACGAGTTCCTCGGCTTCACGCTGGTGATGCTGTCGAACGAGTTCTGGCGGGACCAAGTCGCGGCCATCCCATTCCACCGCCGGCTCCTGCTCGTCCCGCACTGCCTGAAGAACGCCGAGGGGTGCCCGGCCGACTACGACGAGTTCGGGCTCGACTGCCGCAAGTGCGGGGCCTGCCACGTCGGCGACTTCCGGACGAAGGCCGAGCAACTCGGGTATAAGGTGCTGGTGTCCGAGGGGACGCCGATCGTCCTCAAGATCATCGTCTCGGGGCACGTCGACGCGATCGTCGGGGTGGCCTGCCTGAACGTCTTGGAGAAAGCGTTCGACAAAGTCTTGCTGGCGGGGATACCCTGCATCGCCACGCCGCTACTCTCCAGCAACTGCAAGAACACGTCGGTGGACAACGACTGGGTGTTCGAGTCGATCGACCTGCACACCCCGCCTCCGGAAACGAAGACTAAAACCTACGTCCACCTGATGCGGGCCGCGAACGCCCTCTTCGAGGAGCCGGAACTGACGCGGCTGGTGCCGAAGGCCCGGACCGGTTCGCCCGCCGACCCGCTCGTCAAACACGAGGCCATCGCTTACGACTTCCTGGCCCGCGGCGGGAAGCGGAGCCGGCCGTTCATCACCCTGGCGGCCTACGACGCCCTGAAGGGCGGGGCCGCCACGCTCTCGCCGGACGGCTGGGAGCTTCCCGACGAGGTGAAGCGGGCGGCCCTCGCCATCGAGACGTTCCACAAGGCCAGCCTCGTCCACGACGACATCGAGGACGACGACGCCTTCCGGTACGGGGTCGA
>JAIEQO010000303.1 GCA_019747655.1 Gemmataceae bacterium
GGGGAAAACACGGCGACCTCCGGGCGGGTCGGCCGGAGGCGGGTGACGCCGACCCGCAGGGTTGGCGTGGGGGCGGGTGGAACGGAGCCGGGTCAAGCTGGAAAAGGAGCGGAGCGACTGGAGCTTGAGGCGACTCGGCGGAGCGGACGGGTGGGGGTGCCGCAGGACGGCCCGGCCGGGGGAGTCACTCGGGCGGTCTTGGAGAGGGGCGGAGGGATGCTATCTCGGACGAGCCGGTCCCGGCCGGGCGAACCAGCGGCCGGCGGCCGTCAACACTTCGGTGGTGCTGGGATCCCGTCCGGCCGACAGTGACGCGGCAATCGGGCGGCCGACGGCGGGCACCGGTGGGCCGTCTATCGGCGGACGGAATCGGGCCAGGATGCGACGATCCCCCGTGACCGATGCGTTGGAGTAGAAGGCCCGAGAAAAACCCGTTCAGGGACGAATGCGGAAATTTACTCGGGGTCTGGCGAGCGTGCGGTGGCTGACGGTGTCATCCGGGTGCGAATCGACTCGACCGCGTGAACGAGAGCGGCCTCGATCTCGGCATCCGACACCAGCCGCGCGGCCGACACGGTGACGTGAATGCCGCCGGGCGCGGTCAACTTTTGCCGCGTTCCCCGCGATTTCGCCGCCGCCCGTCCCCGGCGACGGCTGACCGCGCCGCGGGTGTCTTCGACCGTCAGCCCACGGGCTTGAACCGCGTCCGCCATGTTGCGGCGTTGAGCGTCGTCCGCGAGTTTGGATATCTCGTAAGCGGACCGCGCCGGCAGGTCGCCGGCCTCCACCCGCCCCTGCAAGTCGTCCGGCAGGTCCAACAGGGCGAGCGTGCGGGACACTTTCGACGGCGGCACGCGGAGCGCGTCGGCGAGTTGCTTGCCGGTCCAGCCATTGAGGGCGATCAGTTCCCGGAACGCTTTCGCCTCTTCGACCGGCCGCAAGTCCTCGCGGAGTAGGTTCTCGATCAACTGTTGTGAAAGGAGTTCCCCGCGGGAGAGTTCGCCGTCCACGAACACGCAGTCGATGGCCGCCAGCCCGGCCCGGCGGGTCGCCCGCCAGCGGCGCTCGCCGGCGATGATCACCCACTTGCCGAGGCCGGCGGACCAGCGGACCCGGATGGGGGCGAGTTGCCCGTGGTCGCGGATGCTCGCGGCCAGCCGGTCGAGGGCGTCGTCCGAGAATTCGGACCGCGGCTGGTCGGGGTCGGGCACCACCTGGCTCACGTCCACCCGGCCGACGCTGCGGAGCGGTCGGCGGCCGACATCTTTCGGGTCGGGCACCGGGGAGAGAGCGGGGCGGAGGTCGGTGTCGCGGACCCCCATCGAATCATCAAGGTTGCCGCCGACCCGTTCGAGCATGTCTCCGATCCTGGCCATTCCTACCCCACACTCGTCTGCTTCATCCCGTCCGTCTGAACCCCGCCACTAGCCGTCCGGGTCAGCAGTTCCTCGCCGACCGCGGCCATGACCCGCGCCGCCTTCGACCCCGGCGCGTGGTGCGACACCGGCGTTCGGCAGGCGAGCGCCACCTTGAACGCCGACGCCTCGGGCACGACCGCGTCGAACACCGTGTCGCGGTAGAGCGCCCGCAGTTTCTGTTCGTATGCCCGGTGGACGAGCAGGCGGCCGTCGTAGCGGGTCACCAGATGGCCGGCGAGGCGGAGCCGTGGGTTCAGCCGAGAGGCGTGGGCCAGCGCCTGGTGGACGACCCGCAAGCCCTGCGCCCCGAAGTCCTCGGGTGGCACCGGGATGACGACGTGGTCGGACGCCAGCATGGCGCTCCAACTGGCGAGGTACAGGTTCGGCGGGCAGTCGATCAGGACGAAGTCGTAGCCGGTGACATCGGCGAGGGCGTCGCGGAGCAGGAACTGGTTCAGCCCCTCGCGGTCCGGCTCCGGGCGGTTGTACGGGGCCAACGACTGATTCGCCCGGACGAT
>JAIEQO010000590.1 GCA_019747655.1 Gemmataceae bacterium
GCAGCGGCACCCGCACCCCGCTCACCAGCTGCTTGGGCACCCCGTCGATGCACACCAGCGGGCGGTCCTCGTCGTAGAGCCGGTTGCAAAACCTCTTGACCTGGGCCAGCCGGTCGGGTCGGCTATGGTGCGGGGGACCCCGCCATGCCGACGACCCGGGACCGACGGATGATGGACCGGCTGTGGGACCGGGTCCGGCCGGTCCTCCCGCCCCCGGCCCCCAGGCCGAGGGGCGGCCGCCCCCGGGCGGACGACCGGGCGTGCTTCGAGGGCGTCGTCCACGTCCTCCGGTCGGGGTGCCGGTGGCAGGACCTGCCCGACCGGTTCCCGTCCCCGGCCACCTGCTGGCGGCGGCACCGGGACTGGACCGCGGCCGGGGTGTGGGACCTCGCCTGGCAGGCGGTCCTCGCCGAACTCGACGACAAGGGGCGGGTGCGGGCCGGCGAGGTGATGGCCGACGCCACCTTCGTCCCGGCCGCAAAAGGGGGGACGAGGTCGGGCTCACCAAGGTCGGCAAGGGGATGAAGATGGAGGTCCTGACCGACCGGCGGGGGCTGCCGCTGGCCCGGGCCGTCGGCCCGGCCAGCCGGGGCGAGGGCGACCTGGCCGAGCACCTGCTCGACCTGCTGCCCGACCGGGTGGCCCTCCCCCCGACCGTGGTGGTCGTCGCCGACCGGGGGTACGACTCGGACGGGCTGCGGGACCGGCTGGCGGCGGCCGGGTACGAGCTGGTCGCCCCGCACCGCAAGAACCGCACCCGGCCGGCCCGGAACGACGGCCGGCGGATGCGGCGGTACAAGCGGCGGTGGGTGGTCGAGCGGACCATCGCCTGGCTGCACGGCTACCGCCGGCTCCTGGTGAGGCACGAGCGGCAGGCGGTGCTGTTCCAGGGGTTCGCCCACCTGGCCTGTGCCCTCATCGCCGTGGCGAGGTTATGAAACCGGCTTGCCGTGTTGAAAACATCCGGGCTACCGCCGGATGCTGTACGCCAGCACCCGGAGGCTGGCCTCGGCGTCCAGGGTGTTCGCCTTCCGGGACGCCAGGGCCGACCCGGTCGACCGCTTCAGCCCGCTCATGAAGGACTCCGCGTGCCACCGCTTCCCGTACCCGGCCGGCAGGACCGTCATCCGCGACCGGTACATGCCCCCGACCGTCCCGTCCCGGCGGTGGACGACCGGCGGGATGTACGACCGGATGCCCAGCCGCCGGCACTTCTGGTGCACCCACTCGGCGTCGTACCCCTCGTCGGCGAACAGGCGGCGGGGCTTGGCCTTGCGGGCCGCCCGGCCGAGCAGCTCGGCCGCCTCCCGCTTGTCGTTGCACGGCCCCCGGCTGACCACCAGCCCGACCGGCAGGAGGCTGCCGCACAGCGCCACCAGGGACAGCTTGACGTACCCCTTGCGGGCCTTCCCCGACCGGGCCGGGTAGTGGGCGCTGGCGGCCGTCGGCTCCATCCCGGTCGCGTCCATGGCCGCGTCCCCGACGGCCGGGCCGACCCGCTCGACCAGCCGGCCGAGCAGCCGGTCGACCAGGTCCGGGGTGACGGCCCGGTCGGCGGACCGCTGCAACGTCGAGTAGTCCGGCACCCGGGCCAGGCCGAGGGCACCCCGCAACTCGTCGGACGCGGCCAGCAGGTCGGCGACCCCGCGGTACGTCTGCTTCTGGTACGCCCGGATCACCAGGCAGGCCAGGAGTTGCGGCTGGGTGAACCGCCGCGGGCTCTTCGGGCACGAGTCCGCCGGCAGCTCGCCCGCCGCCGTCTCCAGGGCCAACTCGGCCACCCGCACCAGCCGGTTCCGTCCGCTTGCCTTCATGGGCACGGTCTTACCGAGCCGGCTCGACTCGGGTAGATGTCTTCAACACGGCAAAACCGGCTCTAGTCCTACAGCCGGAGTTGGTCAGTCGGGCGGCCCGGCCCTGCGTTTCTTGTAGTGGGCCTTGCGGGCGCGGTAC
>JAIEQO010000965.1 GCA_019747655.1 Gemmataceae bacterium
GTCGGCCCGAGCGCTGGCCGCACGGGCCACCCCACCGCCGTCATGGGAGGCATCGTGGCTGGCACATCGAGTGCGCCTTCAGCCGGCACAAGCGGCGGCTCGGGAGCGCCCTCGGGGGCAAGTCCGACTCATCCCGCGAGAACGAGTGCTACCTCCGCGTGTTGACCCATAACATCATGCTCCTGGCCGCCACCGGCTAGGGATTCAACAGAGCATCAGCAGGACACAGCCGTTCTTGAGCAGCCGGCTCGACACACCCTACACCGCTTCCTCCAGCGTCGGGACGAGGCCGAGCAGCCCCGTGACATCGTCCCGCGAGCGGAGGCCGATGACGACCGTTTCGACCGGCGGAAAGTCCGACCCGGTGAGCGGGCGGACCGCCTCCGCGAAATCGCCGACCGAGAGCCGCCCGTACCCCATCGCCAGGCCGGCCAGCGCGACCGTGCGGGCGGACAGGGTGGCCGCCCGCCGCAGACCGGCCCGGATCACCTCGCCCACGACCTCGGGGGTGGTGTCGTAGAACCCGTCGACGGCGACGGCGTGTAAGAGTGTGTTTTGAAACTATCGCTTTGGGTGCAGGCGGCGGAGCATGAGGTGCGTCATGGCCGCCTGGATCATGGCCTCGCTGGTCTCCGGCAGGTACTCGTAATCGACCATGAGCCGCCGGTACCTCACGAACCACCCGAACGTCCGCTCGACCACCCACCGGCGGGGGTGGATGACGAACCCCCGCGCCGCCTTCGTCGTGATCGACACCGCCCACCGACACGTGTTCCGAACGAACTCCTGGAACCGCTTGGTGAAGCCGCTATCGGCGATCACCTCACGCACCCGCGGGAGCAACCGGCGGGCGCCGTCACGCAACCAGCACCCGCCGTCTCGCTCTTGGACGTCGGCCGTGGTCACCAGAAGGGCCCACACCATCCCCAACGAATCGACGCCGATGAACCGCTCCCGGCCGGTCGTCTTTTTTCCCCCCGTCCCACCCGTCGGGGCCGCCACGGTGGGTCGTCTTCACGGTCTGGCTGTCCACCCGCAAGGTCTCCGGGGTTGGCGGGGCCCCGGCCTCGACGCGGACCTCCTCGCGGAGGCGGGCGTGGACCTTCCCCCAGGTGCCGTCCAGCCGCCAGTCCCGGAACTTGCCGTAGACGGTCCGCCAGGGTGGAAAGTCGTGGGGGAGCATCCGCCACGCCCCGCCGGCTCGGAGGTGGTAGAAGATGGCGTCTACCACGTCCCGGAGTTCGGTGGTCGCCGGTCGCCCCCCCCTCGGGGCGCCGGACTTGGGCCTCGGGAGCAGCGGCACCAATTGTTCCCACTGCTCACCCGTCAGATCGGTCGGGTGGGGCTTCCTGCTCATGCCCGACACAACTAACCGATCCGACCTCCCGATTCGAGGCCGGTTTCAAAACACACTCTTACTCACTGCAAAGGTCATTAGCGGTGCTCAGCCGAGCGTCCCGCCGGTACGGTCGGCTCTCATTACGGCTCTGTCCTCGCCCGGTCCCGCTGTTCGCCGTATCCGGGCACGTTGCCCCCGCTTCAGCTCGGCCCCCGCTCCTCCCGCTAGGCCGGGCGGCGGTAGTCGCCGCAGAACTCGCGGGACGGGCGGTGGCCGGTCGGCGCGACGTCGAGCCCCATCCCGCACCGCCGGCAGACGGTCGGGAACCCGGAAAGGGTCAACGACCCGAAGGCGTACTGCCAGAACGTACCGACCTCGACAGTCAGCAGCCACGTCGCGCTCGGTATTCTCGGCCGGGGGCCCGATCTCGGGGTAAAGATTGGTGGCGAGTTGGGCGCACAGCAACCCGTTGGTGACGAGTGGCGCCCCGATCGCCACGCCGACCTCGCCCGGCCCACCGGCGATCCCTTCCCGTGGGTCAACCGCGACCACGTCGCTGGGCCTGTTGACGATGGCGGGCTTTGCCGCACAACGGGTTGAGGCGGATCGGCGTGCCTCGGCCCCGGGCGGGACGG
>JAIEQO010000509.1 GCA_019747655.1 Gemmataceae bacterium
AGGGCGGCGTCGGCCAGGGCCACGGCCCGGTCGAGCTTGGCCAGCGCCCCCGCCCGGTCGCCGCGGCCGAGGAGCAGTTCCCCCCAGTTCACGTAGGCCCCGACCAGGGTGAAGGTGGCCTCGTCCGCCCGCGGGCCGGCGGCCTCGACCACCGGCCGGGCCAGCTCCTCGGCCCGGGCGTAGGCGGCGGCGGCCGGCCCGGGCCGGTTGGTCGTCATGTACAGCAGCCCGAGGTTCACCCGGACCCCGGCGGCGTCGACCCGGAGCATCCGGTCGTCCGGGTGCCGGGCGACCAGGTCGGCCCCGATGGCGGCGGCCCGGTCGAGGTGGGCCTCGGCCCGGTCGGTCTGCCGGCGGGCGAGGTGCAGCAGCCCGAGGTTCACCTCGCCCCGGGCCAGGGTGGTCCGGGCGACCGGGTCGCCGGGGGCCTCCGTCACCGCGGCCTCGTCCTCGGCCAGGGCCCGGCGGAAGTACCCCTCGGCCTCGTCGTCCCCGGGCCCGGCGGTCAGGTTGGCCAGGTAGTTCAGGGCGTGGGCCAGGGCGGCCCGGCACTCCGGCCGCCCGCGGTACTCCGGCGGCAGGCCCTCCAGGAGGTCGACGGCCCGGCGGAGGTACTCGCGGGCCGCGTCCGGCTTGCCGAGGGCGAACTGGAGCCCGCCGGCGACGGCCCAGGCCCGGCCGGCGTCCAGCCGCACCTCCGGGTCGGGGTCCGGCCGGCCGGCCAGCACCCCCTGGTAGAACGCCAGGGCGTCCTCCAACTGGTCGCGGGCCAGCTCCCCCAGCTTGGGCACGTCGGCCGCCCGGCCGGCGTCCAGCCGGGCGACGATCCGGTTGATGGCGTCCCGGGACGCCCGGTAGTTGGCCGCCGCCTCGGCCCGCCGCCGGTCGGCCCGGTCGGCCTCGTCCCGCAGCCGGGCCGTGTACACCGCGACCACCGCCGCCAGGGCGGCCGCCGAGAGGGCCGACACCCCGACCAGGACGGCGGCCGTCGGCCGGCGACGACCCCACTTCGCGGCCCGCGTGGCCCACCCGACCGGCCGGGCCCGGACCGGCTCCCCGCGGGCGAACCGGTCCAGGTCGTCGGCCAGCTCGTCGGCCGTGGCGTACCGCCGCCGCGGGTCCTTCTCCAGGCACTTCAGGCAGACGGTTTCGAGGTCCCTCGGGACGGCCGGCTGGAGCCGCCGGACCGGGGCCGGGTCCTGCCGGCGGACGAGGTCGAGCGTCTCGAGGGGCGTGGCCGCCTTGAACGGCGGGCGGCCGGTCAGGCACTCGTACAGGACCGCCCCGAGCCCGTACACGTCGGCCGCCGGGCCGGCGTCCCGCCCCCCGCCCACCCGCTCCGGGGCCATGTACCCGGGCGTGCCGAGGATCGCACCGGACTCGGTCTCGACGCCCCCGGTCGCGTCCGGGTCGACCGCCTTGGCCAGCCCGAAGTCGGCCACCTTGGGGATTGTGGAATGCGGATCGCGGATTGCGGAACCACGAGGGTGGGTTTCCGATTCCGCATTCCGCATTCCGCATTCCGCATTCTCCAAGAGGATGTTCGCCGGCTTGAGGTCCCGGTGGACCACCCCGCGGCGGTGCCCCTCGGCCACCCCCCGGGCGGCCGCCGCCACGAGCCGGGCCGCCGGGATCGGCCGGAGCGGGGCCTCGGCGAGGCGCTCGGCCAGGGTGCCCCCGGCGACGTACTCCATCACCAGGTAGGGCCGCCCGTCGGCCTCCCCGACCTCGTACACCCGGACCACGTTCGGGTGGACGACGGCGGACAACACCTGCTCGTTGTCCCGGAACCGGGCCAGCCGGTCCGGGGCGGCCCCGGGCGGCAACACCTTGAGCGCCACCGGCCGGGCCAGCCGGTCGTGCCGGGCCCGGTAGACGACCCCCATCCCGCCCCCGCCGATCCGGCACTCGACCCGGTACGCCCCGACCCGCCGGCCGACCAGGTCGTCGCCGGGCCGCCCGGGCGGGGGGTGGAGCCGCC
>JAIEQO010001054.1 GCA_019747655.1 Gemmataceae bacterium
GGCCGGCACGGTCCGGGTGCCGGTCAGGTCCCAGAGGTAGACCGGGGTTCCGGCCGCAGCCGCGGCCAGCGTCCGCCCGTCCGGCGAGAACGCGAGGGCGGTGGTCGGCCCGCGGTGACGGAACTCCCGCACGACCCGGCCGGTCTCCACCTCCCGCAGGCTGGCCCCGTGGGCGTCGCTGTGGGCCACGAACCGGCCGTCGGGCGAGATCGCCGGCTTCCCCGCCCAGCCGGCTGCCGGCGAGACATCGTGCCGCGCCACCGCCCGCCACGTCCCGACCTCCCGAACGACCAGTTGGGCATGGACCAGGGTGTGCATCGAGCCGTGTTCGGTCGCCTGGCTCTCCCACCGGCAGGTGCAGTAGGCGAACCGTCGGCCGTCGGGGGTGAACCCGACCCGGCACCAGAAATCGACCAACCCGGTCTCGAACTCCGGGACGACATCGCCGGTGACGAGGTCGACGGCGGTGAGGTTGCTGCCGGGCGGGTGGAGGCCCGCGGCCCGCGGCCGGGAGTCGTCGACCAGCGCGTACCGGCCGTCCGGCGACAGGCCGCACAGCGCCCCGCCGTTCGGGGCTTTGATCGCCTTCTCGACCCGACCGGTCTCGGCGTCCCGGACCTCCAGTTCCTGTCCGTACCGGAGGACTAGCAGGGTGCTGAAAAAGGGCCGTTGAATCGCGGCCCCAGCCGCGCTACGCTCTCCGGTAGGCCCTGTAGCCGGAGACGCCCCATGCGCGGCCGCGCCGACGACCACCTCCCGCTGTTCCACGTGTTCTCGGTCGACGACCGCATCCGCCCGGACCACCCGCTCCGGGACGTCAAGCGGCGGGTCGACCGGCTCCTGGCCGGCATGTCGCCGGCGTTCGCGAAGGCGTATAGCGCGACCGGGCGGCCGAGCGTGCCGCCGGAGCGGCTGCTCAAGGCGCTGCTCCTGATGGCCCTGTACTCGGTGCGGAGCGAGCGCCAGTTGTGCGAGCGCATCGACACCGACCTGCTGTTCCGCTGGTTCCTCGACCTGCAACCGAGCGATGACGCGTTCGATGCGACGACCTTCACCCACAACCGGGCGCGGCTGGACACCCACGGCCTGACGAAGGCGTTCTTCGCGGCGGTCGTCGGCGAGGCGGTGGCGGCCGGACTGTGCAGCGATCACTTCACCGTCGACGGCACGCTGATCGAGAGCTGGGCGGCGCTCAAGAGCTTCCGCCCGGTCGATCAGGCCGAGCCCGGGCCGGGCGACGGGAACGCGTTCCAGCCGCGCAACCCGGACGTCGACTTCCGCGGCCAGGCGCGGACGAACGACACGCACCGGAGCCGCACCGATCCGGAGGCGAAGCTGTACCGCAAGGGCCCCGGTAAGGAGGCCAAGTTGTCGCACATGGGGCACGCGCTGGGGGAGAACCGGCACGGGCTGATCCTGGCCGTCGCGGCCACCGCGGCCACCGGGACGGCCGAGCGGGAGGCGGCGCTGGCGATGCTCGACGCGGTGCATGCGGAGCAGGGCCTACGGCCATCGACGCTCGGGACCGACAAGGGGTACGACGATGGGCAGTTCCTGCTCGACCTGGAGGGCCGGCGAGTCGAGCCGCACGTGCCCTTGGTCAAGGGCCCACAGGACCCGGCCGGCGTCCGGCACCTGCAGCGGCGGCCGGGGATCGAGGCACGGCAGCGGATGAAGGCGCGGCAGGAGACCGAGGGGTACGGGCTGAGCCAGCGGTGCCGGAAGAAGATCGAGGAGGGGTTCGGGTGGCTGAAGTCGGTCGCCGGGCTGGGGCGGAGCCGAGTGGTCGGGCGGTGGAAGCTGCGGCAGCTGCTGGAGGTCGGGGCGGCGGCGTACAACCTGGTGCGGCTGCGGTCCCTGAAGCCGGCCTGACGCCCGGCGGAGGGGCGGCGCCCGGCCGGCGAACACGATGGGGATGAGGTGAGGAGTCAGCCGAAGGCAGCGACAAACCGCAGGAACAGACGCCTTTTTCAGCACCCTGCTA
>JAIEQO010001086.1 GCA_019747655.1 Gemmataceae bacterium
CCGGTGGCGTCGAGCGGGTCGGCCGCGTCCGGCAGCTTGAGGAACCCGGCCGCCTGGGTGAACCGCTTCTCCCCCAGCCCCGGCACCTGCCGCAGTTGCTCGCGGCTGGTGAACGGGCCGTTCTTGGCGCGGTAGTCGACGACCTCCCGGGCGACCAACTGGTTCATCCCGGAGACGTGCCGCAGCAGCGGGACGCTGGCCGTGTTCAGGTCCACGCCCACCTGGTTGACGGCCGACTCGATGACGGCTTCGAGCGACTCCTTCAGGTGCTTCGGCTTGACGTCGTGCTGGTACAGCCCGACGCCGATGTGCTGGGGGTCGATCTTGACCAGCTCGGCCAGCGGGTCCTGGAGCCGGCGGCCGATGCTGATGGTGCCGCGGGTGGTGGCGTCGAGGTTCGGGAACTCCTCCCGGGCCACCGGGCTCGCGGAGTAGTCGCTGGCCCCGGCCTCGATGACGACCACGTAGGCCAGGTCGGTCGGGGCGTCGGGCAGCCCCTCCAGGCTGATCTCCGGGGTCTTGCTGGGCGAGCCCGGGGCGTGAGCCCCGGGAGTCCCGGCCGGGCCGGTCGTGACCGTCTCGGCGGCCGGGGCGGGGGTGCCGGTCGTCTCGACCGCGGCCGGGGCGGCGACCACCGGCACGTCGAACGAGATGGTCGCCCCCGCCGGGAAAGTGTGAGTGTGAGTGTGAGTGTGAGTGAGGGCGTCCGGAGACACCTCGGCGGCCGGCGTGACCACCAGCGGGGCGGCCTCGGTCGGTGCCGTCGGTTCCGGGACGGCCGTTATCTCCGACGTGACCGCCGGCGGGGCGGCCGTCTCACTCACACTCGCACTCACACTCACACTTTCCCCGACGACGGGGACGGGGTTCAGCCGCCGGTTCTGGAGGTCGGCGATCAGGTCGGCGACGAGCTGCTCGGCGTCCCGGCAGCCGGTCCCGTTGCCGATGGCGACGACCGCGATCTGGTACTTGCGGACGAGCTGTTCGAGCTTCCGCTTGGCGTCGGCCGCCCCCTTCTTGGCCCCGTGGATGTAGACGACGGCGTCCTCCAGGAGCCCGCCGGTCTCGTCCAGGGCGGCCAGCTTGCACCCGGTCCGGATGCCGGGGTCGACGGCCAGCACCTTCCGCCCCCGCAAGGGCGGCTGGAGGAGCAGGCTCCGCAGGTTCCGGGCGAACACCCCGATGGCGTGCTCCTGCGACCGCTCGGTCAGCTCCCGCCGGACCTCGCGTTCGAGGCTCGGCAGGACCAGCCGCTCCAGGGCGTCGGCGACCACCCCGGTCATCAACTCCTTGTGCGGGTGGTCGGCCAGCCCGAGGTGGTAGCCGGCGATCTCGTTGGCCAGGTTCCGGTCGAGGTCCAGGTGGACCCGGAGGACGTTGGCCTTCTCCCCGCGGTTGATGGCCAGGACCCGGTGGGGCGGGATTTCCCGGACGTGCTCCTTGAACGCGAAGTACGGCTCGTACTCCCGCCCCTTCCCCTCGGGCAGCGTCTCGACCTTCGTGGCCGCGAGCCCGGCCTGGTCCCAGATGTAGTTCCGCAACGGCCCCCGCACGTCGGCCGCGTCGGCGACGAGGTCGGCCAGCACGTCCTTGACCCCGGCCAGCACCTCGTCGGTGTTCAGGAGCCACTTGTCCGGGTCGACCAGCCCGGGCAGGACCTCGTCCAGGTTGGCGACGGCCGGGTCGCGGTGGAAGACCGCCTCCGCGAGCGGCCCGAGCCCCTTCTCCCGGGCCTCCGTCGCCTTCGACTTCTTCTTCGGCTTGAACGGGAGGTACAGGTCTTCGAGCCGCTTGGGCGACTCGGCCGCCAGGATCGCCTCGACCAGCCCGTCGGTCAGCCGGCCCTGGAAGGCGATGCTCTTGAGGATCGTCTGCTTCCGGTCGGCCAGCCCGCGGAGGTGGCGGATGCGGTCCTGGATGCGGCGGATGACCTCCTCGTTCAGCCCGCCGGTCCGCTCCTTGCGGTAGCGGGTGATGAACGGGAC
>JAIEQO010000380.1 GCA_019747655.1 Gemmataceae bacterium
CGAGTACTACACCGCCAAGCGGAAGGCCGCCGACCGCGTCTGCCGCGGGTCGGTCAAGCCGTCCGACCTGCCCAGCAACAGCGAAATCCGCGACCTCATCCAGGTGTTCGCCCGGACCCACGAGGGCGAGCGGCGGACCGCCAACCTCAAGGACATGCGGCTGCACGCCCTGCGGCTGATGCGCCTCCTGGCCCGGTTCCGTCCGCGGCTGATCGGCAGCGTCATGACCGGCCACGTCCGCAAAGGCTCGGACATCGACCTGCACGTCTTCAGCGACCACCTCGAACCGGTCACGGCCGTCCTGGACGACGAGGGGTTGCAGTACGACGTGGAGCGGAAGCAGATCGAGAAGCACGGCGAGAGCCGGGTGTTCACCCACGTCCACGTCTACGACACGTTCCCGTTCGAGCTGACCGTGTACGCCGAGGACAAGGCCCACTACGTCTTCAAGAGTTCGATCACCGGCAAGGCCATCGAGCGGGCCAGCACCCGCGAGTTGGAGGAGCTGATCGCCCGTGAGCACCCCGAGGTGCGGATCGACGAGGCCCTGGCCGAGCAGGACGAGGCGGTCGACCCGTACCAGGTGTTCCGGCTGCTCTTGTTGCCCCTGGAGAAGGTCAAGCAAAACCCCCGCTGGCACCCGGAGGGGGACGTGCTGTACCACCTGTTGCAGGTGTTCGAGCTGGCCCGGGACGAGCGGCCGTGGGACGAGGAGTTCCTGCTGGCGGCCCTCCTGCACGATGTCGGCAAGGGCCTCGACCCGTATGACCACGTCGCCGCCGGGCTGCAGGCCCTCGACGGCCTGGTTACGCAGCGGACGGCGTGGCTGATCGAGAACCACATGTTGGCCCAGGAGTACAAGGCCGGCACCCTCGGCCACCGGCAGAAGGTCCGGCTGGAGGCGGCCGACGACTTCGAGGACCTGATGCTCCTGCGGGAGCTGGACGATCGAGGTCGAGTTTCCGGCGCGACGGTCGGCACCGTGGACGAGGCCCTGGACTACCTACGGGAATTGGAACGGAGTAACCGGGGGAAGTAGTAACGCCCGTCCCGGCAGGCGGTTCCGGCCGGGCCGTCGGTCTGATACTGTTTCTTCCAGACGAGCGCGATTCGTCAGGCGCGGGGTGTATCTCCGGCCTGGAACCATCCGGAGGGGCTGGTGGGGCATCCCGAGCTGGTCGGCTACCCGGTGGTGGTCGAGGTCCCGGTCGCCTGGGGCGACATGGACTCGTTCGGCCACGTCAACAACGTCGTCTACTTTCGGTACTGCGAGACGGCCCGGGTGGCGTACCTGGACCGGGTCGGGTGGATGCGGGCGGCGGCCGAGACCGGGCTGGGGCCGATCGTGGCGACCGCCGGCCTCCGCTACCGCAAGCCGGTCCGCTACCCGGACCGGCTGCTGGTCGGCGCCCGGGTGGCGGACATCCAGCCGGACCGGGTGACGTTCGACTACCGGCTGGTCAGCACCGCCCTGGGGGCGGTGGCGGCGGAGGGGCAGGGGGTTGTGGTCAGCTACGACTACCGGGCCGGCGGGAAGTGCCCGATTCCGGACCCGATCCGGGCCGCGATCGAGGCGGCCGAGGGGCGCGGGTGAGCCCGCCCGGGTGGCGGGCGGGCTCGGCGGCGGTCAGCGGACCGGGTCCACCATGAAGTAGTCCCGCGGGCCGCGGACGAACGGGTGGTGCGGGAAGACCAGCGTCCCCTGCATCATCTGGGGGTAGCCGCCGGCCCCGTTCGGGCCGTAGCCGTACCCGCCGGCGGCCGGGTCGGCGTACCCGCCCCGGCCGAACGGCCCGCAGTTGCCGCCCGGGCAGCCGCCCTTGCCCCGGCCGTGCTTGCCGCCGCAGTCGTCGCACTGGTCCTTGCCGCCGAGGTGGAACACCTTCCGCAGCCCGGGCAGCAGGCCGTACCGGTCCGGCTGCTTGGCCGGGTGGGCGGTGACCACCCCGGAGAGGGTGTCCGGGCTGGTGAACTCGCCCCCGCCGGCC
>JAIEQO010000209.1 GCA_019747655.1 Gemmataceae bacterium
CGGGCCGCCCGGGCCGACCTGGCCCGGGACCGGCCGGAGGCCGCCGCCGGCCACCTGGCCCACGCCCTGGCCGTCTGGCCGGGGTCCGCCGATGTCCACCGACTGGCCGCCCGGGCCGCCCGCCGGTCCGGCGACCTGGACGCCGCCGGCCGCCACCTGACCGCCTGCCAGCGGCTGGAGGACCCGCCGTCCCCGGAAACCCTGCTGGAGTGGTCCCTGTACCGGGTCGAGGCCGGGGCGGGCGGACCGCTCGAAGAGCAACTGGTGTCCAGGGGGTTGGACCCGGCCCACCCGGACGCCCGTGAGATCCGGGAGGCGGTGGCCCGGGCGTACCTCCGCCGGCTCCGGCTGATCGAGTGCCTGGCCCTGCTCGACACCTGGCGGGCGGACGACCCGGGGTCGCCGGTCGCCCGCTCGCTGGCCGGCCAGGTGTGGACCCAGCTGGGGGTGTACGGGCGGGCGGCCGAGGAGTTCGCCGAGGCCGTCCGGCTCGACCCGGGCCGGACGGCCGACCGGCTCCGGCTGGCCCTGGCCCTGATCGAGGAGGGGAAGGCCGCCGACGCCGCCCCCCACCTCCGCCGGGTCCGGGCCGAGCGGCCGGGCGACCGGGAGGTGGCCGTCTACCTGGCCTTCGCCCTCGGCCGGGCGCGGGCCGAGGGCGAGGCCCGGGCCCTGCTCGACGGGGTGCTGGCGGCCGACCCGGACCACGTCCCGGCCCTGGCCGGGCGGGCCCGGCTGGACCTGGACACCGACCGCCCGGCCGACGCCGAGCGGTACGCCCGCCGGGTGCTCGACCTCGCCCCGCAGAACCGGCAGGCGGTGATGGTCCTCCACCAGGCCCTGATCGCCCAGGGGCGGGAGGCCGAGGCCGACCGGGCCAAGGCCCGGCTCCTGGAACTGGAGGAGCAGCTCAAGCACTACTACGACCTGGCCAACCGGCAGATCCCGGGCCGGCCGAACGACCCGGCCCTGTTGACCGAGCTGGGGGACGTGCTGCGGCAGATGGGCCGGCCGGCCGAGGCCGCCGGGTGGTGGCGGCGGGCGGTCGAGGCCGACCCCCGGTACGCCCCGGCCCACCGGGCCCTGGCCGACTACCTGGACGCCGCCGGGCGGCCGGACGAGGCGGCCGAGCACCGCCGCCAGGCCGGCCCGTGACCCGCCACCCGCCGGCCGGAGCCGTCGAGGACGTGCGGGAAATTGTCAACGACTACGACCGACAGATTCTGCTCCGCCCGGATGTCGAATCCGCCTTCTGTGAGATGAGCGCCGAGTGCTTCGCCCAGGGCAGCGACGGGCTGGTCCGCGACGCGGAACTCCTCTACCGGCGCTGGGCGTTCGACGTGGCGGCGATCGGACGGCGGGTCCACATGTGGCAGGGGCTCGACGACCCGCTCGTACCGGTCGCCGTCAACAAGGCGGTGGCCGACCGGATGCCCGGGGCGGTGTGGCACCCGGTCGCGGGGGCCGGTCATTTCGTGGCCGTCGGTTCGGCGGACGAGGTGTTCGCCATCGCGGCCGAGGAACTCGGCGCGTAGCAGCCGGTTCGGGAGGTGACACCTCACGAGTCCCGCCACAGCTCGCCCGCCGCCGGGGCGGGGGCGGCCCCGGCGGCGGGTCACTTGGCCCGGGCGGCGGCGATCCAGTTCAGGTACGCCCGGGCGACCGGCTCGGCCGCGAACCCGGCCCCGCCGACCTCGTCCGACGCCCCCAGCCGCAGCGCCTCCCGGAACCGGTCGGCGGCCCGGTCGACCGCCCCCCGCTCGGCCGCCATCAGCCCGGCCAGGACCAGCAGGTCGGCCCGGACCTGGGTGTCCGTCCGGTTCTCCTCCCGGACCGCCAGGGCCACCTGCTCGGCGTTCCCGGCCAGCCGGGCCCGGAACGGCCACGCCCCCGGGGCGGCCGCCAGGCCGAACCCGATCCCGGTCAGTCCGGCCACCTCGAACCCGCCGGCCCGGCCGCGGGCGGTCACCCCGCCGGCCAGCAGGCGG
>JAIEQO010000472.1 GCA_019747655.1 Gemmataceae bacterium
GTCCCCGGCCGCCAGGTACGTCCCCCCGCCGAACCCGCCGAGCACCCGCGTCACCCCGACGAGGTCGGTCCCGGTCCGGCCGTTCAGGACCCGGACCGCGGCCGTCGCCCCCGGCCCGGTCCCGAACGCCAGGTCCGGGGTGCCGTCGCCGTTGAAGTCGGCGGCCGTCGCCCGGACCGGCCCGCCCCCGCCGAGGAACGGGGTGATCGCCGGGCCGATCGGGGTGAGGACCCCGCCCTCGTCGGCGGTGAAGACCCGGGCGACCCCGGGCTCGGCACCGGAGAGGACGACCACCCCGCCGAACCCGGCCAGCGAGGTCCAGGTTCCCGCCCAAGGCTGCGGGTTGGACTGGGTGGTGGCCACCGGGTCGGGGGCGGCCCCGCCGCCGATCGACCAGCCGAGGTCCGCCAGGGCGGCATAGTCGAGGATCGAAAACGGCACCCGGGCCCCGCGGGTGATGACCGGGTCGAGCGACACCGGCTGGCCGCCAACCGTCAGCCCGTCCTCCCAGTGGGACAGGTCGCCGTCGAGCGGGACCGGGCCGCCGTAGACGGCCTCGGCGTTCGGCCCGACGAACGCCCCGCCGTCGACCTGGGCGTACCACGTCCGGGAGCTGCCGATCCCGAGGACGTGGCCGAGTTCGTGGACCGCGACCGAGTAGAAGTCGGACCGGCCGGCGGGGAGCCCCTCGGCCCCGCCGAAGTACCAGTCCACGGAGCTGTCGAACGAGACCGCCCCGCCCCAGGCCGTCACCCCGGCCGGGCCGCGGGCCCGCAGCGCCGCCCGCCACCCGCCCGACCCGGAGGCCGTGTAGCTGCCGGGCGAGCTTTCGGCGACCGCCGCCCCGGGCAGGGGGCGGCCGCCGACGTAGACGAGCAGGGTACTCGCCCAGAGGGCCGGGCCGGGGACCGCGATCCCGTCCCCGGAGGCCGGGTCGAAGGTGTTGAGCGTCCAACTGTTGTCCCCGCCCGGGACCACGGCCGAAAGGGGGGTGGCGATCCGGGCGGTCAGGTCATCGGCCGCCTGCTGGAGGACCGCCCGGCGGGCGGGGTCGGCGAAGAACCCGCCGTCGAACGAGTAGTCGAACCGGACGGCCACGGCCGGGACGGCGCGGGCCTCCAGCGGCTCGCAGCCGAGCGGGCGGGGGAACCGGGTGCGCATGGGGTGGGGAACGTCCTGTCGGGGTGCCGCGGACGGGCGCGATCGGATGGCATTCTACGCCGGCCCGGGGCGGCCGGCGGTCGGGTTGCGACACGCCGGCGGGGGCGGAACGGGCGCCGTCCGGCGGAATTCCGCATCGCCGGCCGGCCCGCGGAATATGGTGGACGGTGTCTCCGCGGCGCGGTGGAGGTCCCCCGCCCGACGGGCCGGCGACGGCCGGCGCCCGGCGGCGGCCGCCCGGGGGCTCCGCGGTACTTTCCCATCTCGACGGAGGGCGACCATGCGACGGCGGATCGTGACCGGGTTGTGCTTCGCCGCCGGGCTGGTGGCGGCCGCCTCCCTGGCCGGGGCCCAGCCCCCGGAGGGCGGCGGGAAGGACGATAAGGCGGAGGCCAAGAAGGGACCGCCCAAGGGCCCGCCGAAGGGCGGCCCGCTGGAGGTCTGGATCGCCCGGATGATGGTCCAGGACGCCGACGGCGACGGCAAGCTGTCCAAGGACGAGGTGACGGACGCCCGGCTGAAGCGGCTGTTCGACGAGGCCGACGCCGACAAGGACGGGAAGCTGACCCGGGACGAGCTGGCCGACCTGTTCGGCTTGCACGGCCCGGCGGCCCTGCTCGGCCCGGACGGGTTCCCGAAGGGGCCCCCCGGCGGGGGCATGATGTTCGGGCCGCCCCAGCCGGGGCAGGTGATGCCGCCGTTCCTCCGCGAGGCCCTCAAGCTGTCGGACGAGCAGAAGAAGCAGCTCGACGACCTCCAGAAGGAGGTCGACACCAAGCTCGGGAAGATTCTGACCGACGACCAGAAGAAGCAGCTCGACGACATGAAGAAG
>JAIEQO010000800.1 GCA_019747655.1 Gemmataceae bacterium
ACCCGCCGGCCGGACGAGTGCCGGATGATCCTGATCGACCCGAAGAAGGTCGAGCTGAGCGACTACGCCAAGATTCCCCACCTGATGACGCCGGTGGTCAAGGACGAGAAGAAGGCCGAGGCGATCCTGGCCTGGGCGGTCGACAAGATGGAGGAGCGGTACGAGTGGCTGCACCGGGCCCGGGTGCGGAACATCGCCAGCTACAACGACCTCCCCTACGAGGAGATCATCCGCCGGGTCAATCCCGACTCGGAGGACGAGCGGCGGGCGGTCCCCCGGTCGATGCCGTACATCATGATCCTGGTGGACGAGGTCGGCGACCTGATGATGAAGATGAAGAAGGAGATCGAGGGGAGCATCATCCTGCTGGCCCAGAAGTCGCGGGCGGCCGGCATCCACCTGATCCTGGCCACCCAGAAGCCGACGGTCGACGTCATCACCGGGCTCATCAAGTCGAACCTCCCGGCCCGCATCTGCTTCCAGGTGACGAACCGGTCGGACAGCGGGGTCGTGCTGGACGAGAAGGGGGCCGAGCGGCTGCTGGGGATGGGCGACATGCTGTTCCTCCAGACCGGGGCGCTGACCCGGGCCCAGGGGGCCTACGTCGAGGACAAGGAGATCGAGCGGGTGGTCGACGCGGTGGCCACGGACACGCCGAACTACGACAGCGAGCTGCTGAACCTGAAGACCCGCGAGCAGATGGAGGGCGGCGGGGGCGGGTCGACGGGCGAGAAGCTGCGGGAGCGCGACCCGGTGTACGAGCAGGCGGTCGAGGTGGTGGTCCGGGAGCAGCGGGGGAGCACGTCGCTGTTGCAGCGGGCCCTGGGGATCGGGTACGGGAAGGCGTCGCGGCTGATCGACTACATGGCCGAGGACGGGATCGTCGGGGCGTTCAACGGGAGCAACGCCCGGCAGGTGCTGGTCACCCCCGAGGAGTGGACGGCCAAGCGGAGCGTGGGGTGAGGCGGTCAGGCCGGCTTCTTGTAGGCCGCCAGGAGCCGACGGATCTCGGGCATGAGTTCGGTCGGCACGACCACCGTGGTCATGTTCTCGTCGTCGTAGGCGGCCTCGTCCTCGGCCGCCAACTCCTCGTCGGACAGGTTGTCGTAGTGGGCGATCAGGGCCCGGACCCGGGCCTCGTCCCACCCGGCCGCCCGGAGGTGGTCCCGTGCGGCGGCGAGGAGCTGGCCGTCCTCGGCGTCCCAGACCTCGGCGTCGGCCCACCCGGCGACGTTGGCCACGAGCTGCCCCACCCGCCAGTTCGGGTACCGGCGGGCGAGTTCGGCGAGGGCGGCGAGCAGGGTGCCGCGGTCGGCGTCGGTCATGGCAGCGTGTCCCTCACCTGCGGCATCCGGGTGACATCGAGGTTCGGCAGGGTGGCGATGACCTCGGCCGGAACCGGCTCGCCAGGCCGGAGCCTGGCCGCCCGGGTGGCCCGGGTGACGCCGTCGTTGATCCGCAGGTGGCCGTCCTTGCCGCGGACGAGCTGGAGCGGCGGCATCCCGTCGAGCGAGGCGCCGAACTGGGCGACCTCGCGGGCGAGCTTGCCCGGGTCGGCCCCCTGGGACCGGATGCCCGGCGGGAGGTACAGGGTTGCCGGGTCCACGGTGATGAACTCGGGCATCCGTGCGTCCCCGACCCCGGCGGCATTCTACCGCCGTTCGGTCGGGGCCGCTACCCGGACGGGGTCGACTTCGTGGCCGAGGACGGGACCGTCGGGGCGTTCAACGGGAGCAACGCCCGGCAGGTGCTGGTGACGCCCGAGGAGTGGACGGCCAAACGGAACGCGGGGTGAGGAGTCCAGGACACGGCGCCCCCGGGACCGGGGCAAGCTCGATGAGGCTTGCGGGCTGCGGGCTGAGCCGTCGAATCGCCCTTCACCAGTCCGGGCGGGAGCCTTGCGTCTTGAGGTCGGTGTCCCTGTCCGGATCGGGCTCGTTACGTGGAATGGGACCGCGACGTGACCGGCGGTCGCCCGCCGGCGGCCGCCCCCGCGGGCGGCCCG
>JAIEQO010001103.1 GCA_019747655.1 Gemmataceae bacterium
GTCCCGGCCGCTCTTGTCACGAGGCGAAGAGCGGCCGGGACGGCCGCGGTCCCAGGAATGGCCCCGGCCGGCGTCAGTCCTCGCCCTGGGCCTTGGTGTACCCCGGCTGGCCGTCGAACTCCTGCAGCTTCTCGACGTGCATCCACCGGAACCTCCCGGCCACCCGGTTGAGGAGGTCGATCAGGTGGGCGTCGGCCAGCTCCCCGGCCGGGTCCCGGAGGACGAACCGGCACCGGTACTGGTCGACGCAGTCGGTGATCGCCCCCTTGGCCGGGTACACCTGGGTGCCGCGGTTGGACACCATCTTCAGCTTCAACGGCGACCACTCGGACAGGGCCTCCAGGGTCGGCCCGAGGGCCTCGGGCAGGAGCCCGGTCTCGACGAACACGTCCGCCCCGACCACCCGCCGGGCCTTCGGCCGGACGCTGACCGGGTCGGGCCCCAGCTCCGGCATCCGGATCGGCTTGTGCTCCCGGACCGAGTACCCGATCGCCGTCCGACCCAGGTTGCCGATGATCGCGTCGGTGAACGCGGTGGTGGTCGCCGCGTCCGGGCTGTCGTACCCGACCACGTCGCCGGTCGGGTGGGTGCCGGCGGCCATGGTGGCGATCAGGGCGTGTTCGATCTTGGCCGCCGCCTCGAACTCGCCGAGGTGCCGGAGCATCATGACCGCCGACCCGATGACGGCCGTGGGGTTGATGACGTTCTTGCCGGCGTACTTCGGGGCCGACCCGTGGACCGCCTCGAAGATCGCCACCTCGGTCCCGAGGTTGGCCGACGGGGCGAACCCGAGCCCGCCGACGAGGGCGCTGGTCAGGTCGGAGAGGATGTCCCCGTTCATGTTCGTCGTCACGATCACGTCGAACTGCTCCGGCTTCTTGACGAGCTGGTGGGCGCAGTTGTCGATGATGACGTGCCAGCTCGGGATGTCCGGGTACTCCTTCGCCACCTCCTCGAAGGTCCGCTTCAGCGTCCCCTCGGTCAGCTTCATGATGTTCGACTTGGTGGCGCAGGCGACGCTCTTCCGCCCCTCGCTCCGGGCGAACTCGAAGGCCAGCCGGACGATCTTCTCGCACCCCTTGCGGCTGATGAGCTTGAGGCACTGGGCGACGCCCGGGCTCTGCATGTGCTCGATCCCGGCGTACAGGTCCTCGACGTTCTCCCGGACCACGACGAGGTCGATCCCCCGGCCGGTGTACGGCGTCCGCACCCCCGGCAGCTCGCGGACCGGGCGGATGTTGGCGAACGTCTCGAACAGCTTCCGGAGGGTGACGTTGGCGCTCTTCTCGCCGTACCCGACCGGGGTGCCGAGCGGCCCCTTGAGGACGCACCGGGTCTTGCGGATCGACTCGATCGTGTCCTGCGGGACGCCGGACGGGACGCCCTGCTTGAACACGCCCTCGCCGGCGTGGCGGACCTCCCAGGCGATCTTCACGCCGGTGGCGTCCACGATCCGGCGGGCGCTCTCGACGCACTCCGGGCCGATCCCGTCGCCGGGGATCAGGGTCACGAGCTTCTTGCCGTCGGCCGTCGTCACGGGCATGGGGAACCTCGGGCGGGTGGTTGGTGGTTCGGGGGTGTGGGGGGTAGCGTCGGCAACCGGTTCCCCCGGGACCGCGGCCGTCCCGGCCGCTCTTCCCGGGGCGGGCCGAGTGCGGCCGGGACGGCCGCGGTCCTAGGGGCGGCCGATCGCCGGCGTCCCGGTCAGCTCTCGTCGATCGGGTAGAACCCGCCGTCCTGCGGGGCCTCGTGGGTGGCCCGCCAGCGGCGGCCCTGCTCGACCAGGTACTCGGGCGACGGGCCGGCCCAGTCGGCCGGGACGAGCACCAGCAGGGCGTCCCC
Organism: Gemmataceae bacterium; assembly: GCA_019747655.1. Classification (GTDB taxonomy): domain Bacteria; phylum Planctomycetota; class Planctomycetia; order Gemmatales; family Gemmataceae; genus Urbifossiella. The sequence continues at coordinate 1,843 of JAIEQO010001103.1, forward strand.
CGGGGCCAGTTCGGCGATGGTCCCGGCCACCGCCCGGAACGGGTCGGCCTCGAACGGGGCCGGGAGGTCGTCCGGGTCCGGGACCGGGCGGTCGGCGGTCAGCACCAGCCGGGCGTCCGGCACCGGCGGCAGCTCGGCCCCGGGCCGGACCCCGACCACCGCGGCCAG
>JAIEQO010000602.1 GCA_019747655.1 Gemmataceae bacterium
GGAGCCGGCCGCTCGCCAGGATCAGCCATGTCCGCCGACCCCGACGACCTACCCGACGAAGCCGACGCGGTCGCCCCCGCCCCGGTCCGGACCCGCGACCCGGTCGACCTCGTCGTCCGGATCAAGGCCGAGGGGATGCGGCTGGACCAGTACGTCCTGATGCACCTCGGCCCGGACCACAGCCGGTCGGAAATCCAGCGGGCCATCGCCTCCGGCGGGATCACCGTCAACGGGCGGCCGTCGAAACCCGGATACAAGGTCCGCAACTTCGACCGGCTGCACGTCGCCCTCCCGGCCCCCGAGCACGACCTGCCCGAACCGGAAGACATCCCGCTCGACGTGCTCTACCAGGACGAGTTCCTGGCCGTCGTCAACAAGCCGGCCGACATGGTCGTCCACCCGGCCAAGGCGAACTGGTCCGGCACGCTAGTGAACGCCCTCCAGTTCCACTTCCGGGAGCACCTGAGCCGCGAGAACGGGGCGTACCGGGCCGGGATCGTCCACCGCCTGGACAAGGACACCAGCGGGGTCATCCTGGTGGCCAAAGACGACCAGACGCACCGGGCCTGCGCCATGCAGTTCGAGACCCGGCAGGTGTTCAAGGAGTACGTCGCCCTGGCGGCCGGGGAGCTGGACCGGGACACCGACTACATCGAGGCCCGGATCAAGCCGCATCCGCACGACCGGGAGAAGATGGCGGTGGCCGGGCCGGACGACCCGGACGGGAAGGACGCCCTGAGCTACTACGAGGTGCTGGAGCGGTTCCGCGGGTACACCCTGGTGAAGGTCCAGCCGCGGACCGGGCGGACCCACCAGATTCGGGTCCACCTGGCCCACGCCGGCTGCCCGGTGGTGGCCGACCGGCACTACAGCGGCCGGGACCGGCTGACCCTGGCCGACCTGGTGCCGGGGCTGCCGCGGGAGGAGGACGAAGTGTTGATCGGCCGGCAGGCCCTGCACGCCTTCCGGCTCCGGTTCCGCCACCCCCGGACGGCCGCCTGGCTAGAGGTCGAGGCGCCGCTCGCCCCGGACATCCGCCGGGCCCTAGAGGCGGTCCGGCTCCACCGGCCGCGACGGGGGTAGACCGTCCCCGACTTACGACCGGCGGCCTGCGGCTGGCCGCCAGAGCATCGCCCACAGTACGACGAACGGGGTGAGCAGCGGGACCACCCAGCCCGGGATCGGGTCCAACGCCCCCGACGCCCACAACCCGACGGCGAGCACAACCGCCATCGGCCCGGCCGCCCGGGGGAGTGGACCGACCCGGGGGAGTACCCGGCCCCGCCCGCGCGTGCCGACCAGATCGACCAGCAGGACGACCGAGGCGAACACCACGAAGAGCACGACGAAGGCCAGGACGAGCGGGGCCAGTACCACGCCCGGACCGCCCATGTACGCGACTACGACCGGCACGGCGTCGTCCCCCCGCGGACACGGTGATGTAAGAACCGCGGCGGACCGGACCCGGGCAACCGTTGCTCAGCCGCGCGGGCCCGCTTCCACCCCGGCCGGCGGTGGGTGTTCGGCCGCCGGGACCGCCTTCCCGCCCTCGCCCCGGACGAGCGCCACCGCCGCGACGATCAGCAGGAACGCCAGCCCGGTCCGCCAGGTCGGGGCCTCGCCCAGGTAGAAGAAGGCGAACACCGCGAACACCGACAGCGACACCACCTCCTGGATCACCTTGAGCTGGGTGGCCGAGAGCCGCCCGTACCCGAGCCGGTTGGCCGGGACCTGGAGGGCGTACTCCGGCAGGGCGATCAGCCAACTGACGAGGATCACCCAGTACCACCGGGCGGCCGGGTACTTCAGGTGGCCGTACCAGGCGGCCGTCATGAAGGCGTTCGAGCCGACCAGGAGCAGGACCACCCAGAGCGTCGTCGGCATGGCGATTCCGTGCGGAGAACGAAGAGAGCCCGCGGGCAACCGCCCGCGGGCTCCGAGGGGTGAGCACCCGGCGCGCCGTCACATCTTCGGCGGCGTGCCCGGGGCCGCCGGGGGCGTACCCGGGGCG
>JAIEQO010000060.1 GCA_019747655.1 Gemmataceae bacterium
CGGGGCCGAGGGGGCGGCCGCGGCCGACCCGGCCCGGTCGGTCTACGTCGTCGTCCCGTACACCAACACGCGGCCGGGCAAGCGGGCGTTCTACCCGAAGTTCGGGGACCCGAACCCGACGTACAACCCGGAGTGGGACTTCGCCTTCGACCACCCGTACGGGAAGACCAACCTGTTCGTCGACAACGCCACCGTCCAGGCCTACACGGACCTCGGCCCGATCGCCTCGGAAAAGCAGAAGGGGGGGTGGACCCGCCGGTCGGTCGTGCTCGGCAAGCACGCCCAGTGGCAGAAGAACCGGGCCGACGGCCAGCGGCTGCTCGACCTGGTGGCCGAGGCGCTGGAGCACGGGATGGTCCCGGAGGCGGTCGCCTACGCCGACGAGCTGGCGGCCGCCGCGGAGGCGAAGAAGACCCAGGCGACCGGCCCGGTCGCCCGGTTCCTGGACGCCTACGCCAAGATCCAGAAGCCGCTGAAGGACCCGCCGGCCGGGAAGGGGGCCGGGGACGAGTGGGCGGCCCGGCTGGCGATCGCCCTCGGCAAGGCCAACCAAGAGACCCGGGGGCACTACACGTTGGTCTACTGGGACGCCCCGGAGGCCGACCGGACCCGCCGGCTGGTCCAGCTCGAGGACAACCTGCGGGCGTTCTACCTGTGGCACGCGGTCCGCGGGGTGGCCCTGCCGGTCCCGGACCGGCCGCTCACCGCCGTCCTCCCCCGGACCGGGCGGGAGGCGGCCGCCCTGGCCCGCAGCCTGGACCACTTCCCGGTCCGGTCGGACGCCTTCTACGTCCCGGAGTACGACCTGGTCGTGCTGTACCCGGAGTGGTGGGACGAGGTCGGGCAGACGTTCCAGCGGCAGCTCCAGCAGATGTACCGGGAGGGGGTGTCGAGGGCCGGGCTGCTGACCGGCAGCCCGCCGCCGGTCCCGATCGACACCACCGGCCGGACCAAAGGGGCGAAGCGGCCGGAGGAGGTCGCCCGGATGATGACCTTCGCCCTGGTCGAGCGGTACGCCGCCGACGCCACCGAGTGGCAGGCGGTCAGCCGGGAGGGGACCCAGCAGCTGTACTACGCCAGCGGGCTGTTGCCCCGGCACGTCGCCCTGCCCCAGTGGCTCAGCGGCGGGGCGGTCGGCTTCTTCGGGCGGCCGCGGGGCCCGGTGTTCACCACCCGCGAGGTCGGGGACCGGGACGCGACGTTCGCCACCCTCGCCCTGACCACCGGGTACGGGGCCCCGAACTTCGTCCTCCAGAAGCACTTCGCCGAGCTGGTCGGCAAGAAGCAGTTGGCCGCCGACGCCGGGACGACCCTCCGGCGGGTGGTCTCCGACACCTACTTCGCCGCCATCGGCGACCGGATCGACGCCGACGACCCGCGGCTGCCGCTCCCGCCGGCCCCGCCGAAGAAGGCCCCGGCCGCCGCCCCGGCCCCCGGGGTCGGCCCGGTCGGGCTCGGCCCGGTCGCCGGCCCGCCGGCCGACGTGGTCATCAGCCCGGCCGCCCTGGAACGGCGGCGGGAGGAGTTCCTGGTCAACAAGGCCTACGCGACGGCCTGGGCCCTGTACTTCCACCTGGCCCGGAACCACCCGGCCGAGCTGGGCCGGTACACCGCCGAGCTGGCCCGGATGCCCCGCGACCTGCCGCTCGACGAGGCCACCCGGCTGGAGACGTTCGCCCGGGCGTTCAACCTGACCGCCGGCCCGTCTCAAGAGGGGGACCGGCTGACGTTCGCCCAGTTCGGCGACCAGTGGCTGAAGGCGATGGAGGCCGTCCCCCCGGCCGGGTTCGACATCGAGCTGAAGGACCCGACCCCGGCGGCCGCCGGGGCCGGGGCCGGGGTCGGGGGGCGGCCGGGCGGGTTCCCGGGCTTCACCGGCGGCCGCCCCGGGGTCGGCGGCGGCGACGACCAGTAGCCGGCCGCCGAGGCCCGGCAGTGCCTGAGTTTGGTGGGGCAGGCAGCCCAGCCTGGGCGCATAAAGAAGTAAAGGCAGGAAAGCAGGGGGCACCCA
>JAIEQO010000091.1 GCA_019747655.1 Gemmataceae bacterium
GCGTCGGAGAGGTCGCGGCGGTGCATGCAAGATCAGAGGCACGGCCGCCCCCCGCCGATTCAGCAGACAGAACCTAATCGCCTCCAGCACCTTATTCGCCTGGTCGAACACCGGCCCGACGCCCGCGTTCCCGAGGTTCACCCCCTCGGCCAACTCTTCCGCGGAGAACTTCCCGACCTCGACCCCGTCGATCAGCACCGCGTAGTTGCCGGCCTTGAGCCCCAGCACCTTCAGGCCGTACAGGTTCAGGTCCTTGAGCTGGTTCGTGTACGGCAGCATCGGCCGCCAGTCCTTCTGGACCGGCAGCGGCAAGGCGTCGTCCGTCCGGGTGAAGCTGAACCCGTCCGCCCCGCCGGTCAGGTTCTCGATCTTGCACCCGGCCACCAGGTCCAGCTTGCCCGAGAGGTCCAGGTTGACGGTCGCCGTACTCACCACCGCCGGGGCCTTGAGCCCGGTCAGGATGGCGTGGGCCATCAGCATCCCGCCCGGCGGGGAGGTGTGGAACCCGTCGTAGTACGGCACCGCCGTCTTCGCCATCGGGTCGTCCTGCTCCATCCGCTCCTGGGCCGCCCGGGTGACGGCGTACTGGTCGACGAACGGGAAGCCGGACTTGGCCGCGAGGTCCTTGAGCGGGGCGTAGAACTCCATCTGGGTCTCCAGGTACTGCTTGCCGTTACTCTTGTTCCGCCGGTCCACGGCGTTCGGCGACAGCAGGGCGACCCGGACCCCGGCGTCCTTGGTCATCTTCAGCATGGCGTCGGTCTTCTCGACGAACACCGCCTGCCGCTTCGGGTCGAACCCGCCGTACCCGCCGTCGTTCATCCCGAAGTTGATGGTCACGGCGGTCGGCTTCTCGGCGAGGACGTGGTCCTTGAAGCGACCCGCTCCGCCGTTGGCGGTGTCCCCGCCGATCCCGGCGTTCAGGAAGGTCATCTTGCCGTCCGGGAAGCGGGTGGTCAGGTAGAGTTCGAGATACGTCGAGTACTGGTACTGCTCGGTGATGCTGTCGCCGAGGAAGACGACCCGGTCGCCGGGCTTGAAGAAGAAGTCCTTCGGCGGGTCGGCGGCGGCGAGCGGGCCGCCGAGCGTGACGACGAGTACGACGGGCAGCAGGCAGCGGCGCATGGGGCGGGGCCTCGTGCGGGAGGGGACACGAGGCGGATTGTACCCCGGCCGGCGGCCGGGTGCGAGCGGCCGCTCAGGCGGCCGGCTTGCGGGCGATCAGCGAGGTGGTGGCGGCCAGCTCGAAGTTGACCGCCTCCGGCAGGTCGGCCACGAACGGCCGGCCGACGTACCCGAGCGGGTCGCCGACGAGGTCGCCCACACGCATGTCCAGGAACTCCCGGCGGGACGCGGGCGGGAGCGAATCGGCCCAACGCCGGAGCACCCAGGTCAGGGCGAACACCGGCCGCCCTCCGGTGTTCACCTCCTGCCGCTCGACCGCCAGCCGGCCGGCGAACAGGTTGGCCAGCCCCTGGTGGGTCATGTTGTAGTAGTGCCGCGGGTAGCCGTGGTACGGGGCCAGGAGGGGGACGACGGCGTACAGCACCCCGCCCGGCTTGAGCACCCGGGCCAGCTCCCGGGCGCAGGCGAACGGGTCGGTCACGTGCTCCAGCACCGAGAACGAGAAGGCGACATCGAACACCCCGTCCTTGAACGGCAGGCACTCGCCGACCCCGCGGACGTCGGTGGTCGGGTACGGGGCGATCTCGAAGTTCACCACGTCGTCGTAGTAGGTCGGCCGGAACCCGGCCCCGCAGTCCAGGATCAGCCCCCCGCGGTGCCCGGCGATCAGCCGCTCGGCTACGTCGTCGTACCCGTGGCAACTGACGTTGTCGGTGTCGGCCACCCCGCAGGCCCGCCGCAGGTCGTCGGACAGGAAGTCGAGGAAGTCGGGCGTCTCGACCCGGGGCAGATCGTCCCGTAGCAGGGGCAGCAGCCGGGCCCGCTTGGCCGCCTTGCGGGCCGGCAGGTCGGGGTCGGTCGGGGGGGCCGGCGGCCGGGCCGGCGGGCGA
>JAIEQO010000623.1 GCA_019747655.1 Gemmataceae bacterium
CGGCCCGGGTGGCCGGCGAGGTGCTGGCCGAGGCCCGGGCGAAGCTCCGGCCCGGCAGCCCGCAGTTGGGCGGGCTGCTGGCCCAGGCCGGCAAGCTGCTCCTCGGCCTCGACCCGGCGGCGGCCGAGCCGGTCCTGCGGGAGTGCCTCGAACTCCGGGAGAAGCTGGCCCCGACGGCGTGGACCACGGCCAACGCCCGGTCGCTCCTCGGCGGGGCGCTGCTCCGGCAGGGCAAGCCGGCCGAGGCCGAGCCGCTCCTGGTGGCCGGGTACGAGGGGCTGGTGGCCGTCCGCCGGAGCATCCCGCCGGTCCCCCAGGCCCAGGTGAACCTGCCCGAGGCGGCCGACCGGCTGGTCGAGCTGTACCAGAAACTCGGGAAGCCGGACGAGGCGGCCCGGTGGCGAGCCGTGCGGGCGAAGTACCCGTTCGTCGCCCCGCCCCCGCGGCCGGCCAACCGACCGTGACGGCGCCGGTCCGAGCCGGGTAAGATGCCCCCGTGGCCCGAGCCGCCCCGGAGGTCGCCGATGTCCGCCGCCCCCAAGCCGAAGACGTTGACCCTCGCCGAGGCCCTGGTGATCGAGCGGGACGCCCCGTTCAAGAGCGAGTTCGTCGGCGGGGTCCTGTACCCGCTCCACCCGGACGGCGAGCGGGGCATGGCCGGGGCCAGCCGCCCGCACAACCGGGTCAACGAGAACCTGTCCGGGGAGATGTACGCCCGGCTCAAGGGGGCCGGCTGCCAGTCGTACTCCCGCGACCTCCGGGTCCGGGTCGACGCGGACGGGCACTACGTCTACCCGGACCTCGTCGTCGTCTGCGGGGCCGAGGAGTACGCCGGGGACGACCCCGACGCCCTGCTCAACCCGACGGCCGTCGTCGAGGTCCTGTCCGACTCGACCGAGGCGTACGACCGCGGGGGCAAGTTCCTGCTCTACCAGCAGGTCGCGTCGCTCCGGGAGTACGTCCTGGTGTCCCAGCGGGGGCCGGTGGTCGAGCGGTACGTCCGCCAGGCCGACGGCACCTGGACCTACTCGGCGGTCGTCGGCCGGGACGCCGAGTTCGCGTTCGCCGCCGTCCCGGCCCGGGTCCGGCTGGCCGACCTGTTCGCCGGCGTCACCTTCCCGGACCGCCCGTCCGGTCCGCAACTCGCCGTCCTACCGGCCCCGCCCCCGGTGTGACCCCGCCCCGCCGCCCGCATTCAACCGGCCGTGACCCCGCCGGCCCCGTGCGGGTAAGATGTCCCGGCGGCCCGCCCCCGCCGGAGGTGCCCCGATGTCCGCCGCCCCCAAGCCCCGGAAGCTGACCGAGGATGAGTACCTGGCCATCGACCGGGCGGCCGAGGTCCGGAGCGAGTTTTACGACGGCGTCATGTCCGCCATGTCCGGGGCCAAGATGCCCCACAACCGGGCCAAGGACAACTTGGCGTTCCGGCTCAACGCCGCACTGGTCGGCGGCCCGTGCTACGCCGTCACCAGCGACATGCGGGTGAAGGTCCGGGCCACCGGGTTCATCGCCTTCCCGGACGTGGTCGTCGTGTGCGGCGAGGCCGAGTACGAGGGCGACCGGACCGACATCCTGCTGAACCCGGCCGTCCTGGTCGAGGTGCTGTCGGACTCGACCGCGGGTTACGACCGTGGGTTCAAGCGGCGGCAGTACAAGCAGATCCCCGGCCTCCGGGAGTACGTCCTGGTGGCCCAGGACGAGCCGGCCGTCGACCGGTACGCCCGGCGGCCGGACGGGACCTGGGTCCACACCGACTTCGTCGGGCTGGACGCCGTCCTGGAGTTCGCCGGGGTTCCGGCCCGGGTCCGGCTGGCCGACATCTACGCCGGCGTCACCTTCCCCGAAGACCCGCCCGGCCGGCCGCCGGCCGCCCCCGACCCGGCCTGACGGACCCGGGCCCGCAAACGCCGACGCCCGGGGAAGGCCCCGGGCGTCTCGCGTTCGACCCCACCCCGGACTACTTCGACGCCGGGCGGGGGATGTCCGGCGGCAGGAGGACCGGCGGCGGGCGGTCC
>JAIEQO010000811.1 GCA_019747655.1 Gemmataceae bacterium
TATAACGACGGCCGGTCATCCGTCGGAAAGGCCGGGAGGGCGATGGGCACCACCATCCGGGTCGGGGCGGTCAACTATTTGAACACCAAGCCGCTGGTCGAGCGGCTGACCGCGTTCGCCCCCTCCATCGACCTGAGCTTCGACCTCCCGAGCCGGCTGGCCGACCGCCTGGCCGCCGGCGAGTTCGAGGTCGGCCTGATCCCGGTGGTCGAGTTCTTCCGCGGCGCGAACTACTCGTACATCCCGAACGTGGCCATCGGCTCCCGCGGGCCGGTCCTGAGCGTCACCCTCTTCAGCCGGGTGCCGTGGCCGGAGATTCGGTCGGTCGCCCTCGACGAGGGGTCGCGGACCAGCGCCGCCCTGACCCGCATCCTGCTGGAGAAGCGGTACGGCGTCACGCCGCGGGTCGAGCCGCTGCCGATCGACGCCCCGGCCGAGGAGGCCGGCACCGACGCCGTGCTGCTGATCGGCGACCGGGCCATGCGGGCCTGCCTCCCCGGCCACCGCCACGCCTACGACCTCGGCCGGGAGTGGGCCGACTGGACCGGGCTGCCGTTCGTGTACGCCGTCTGGGCCGTCCGCGACGGGGTCGACCTCGGCCCGGCTGCGGGAGCGTTCCGGAAGGCCAAGGACTACGGGCTGGCCCACGCCGGGGCGGTCGCCGCCCGCGAGGCCCCGGCCCTCGGGCTCGACCCCGGCTACTGCCGCCGGTACTTCGAGCACATCATTAACTACGACCTCGGGCCGCGGGAGCTGGCCGGGCTGACCCGGTTCCACGCCCTCGCGGCCGACCTCGGCCTGACGCCCCAGGGGGTGGACCTTGTCCGCTACCACCGACACGATCTTGTCGAAAGCCGTTGACGGCGGCCGGCTGACGCCCGAAGAGGGCGTCGCCCTCTTCGCGTGCCGCGACCTCGCCAAACTCGGCCGGGCCGCCCATGCCGTCACGATGCGGCTGCACCCGGAGCCGTACCGCACTTACAACATCGACCGGAACGTCAACTACACGAACGTTTGCGCGGCCGTCTGCGACTTCTGCGCCTTCTACCGCAAGTCCGGCGACGCCGACGCCTACGTCCTGCCCCGCGAGGAGCTGTACCGGAAGATCGAGGAGACGATCGCCCTCGGCGGCGACCAGATTCTCATGCAGGGCGGGATGCACCCGGCCCTCAAGCTGGAGTGGTACGAGGGCCTGCTCCGCGACCTCCGGGCTCGGTATCCGTCGGTCAACCTCCATGCATTCAGCCCGCCGGAAATCTGGCACTTCCATAAGATCAACAAGCTCCCCTTGCCCGAGGTGTTGCGGCGGCTCAAGGACGCCGGGCTCGGCTCCTTGCCCGGCGGCGGCGGCGAAATCCTGGTGGACCGGGTGCGGAAGCAACTCACCAAGAACAAGGCCCTGACCGACGAGTGGCTGGCCGTCTGCCGCGAGTGGCACAAGCTCGGCGGCAAGGGCTCGGCCACGATGATGTTCGGCCACGTCGAGACCGAGGCCGACCGGATCGAACACCTGACCCACATCCGCGAGTTGCAGGACGAGACCGGCGGGTTCACGGCGTTCATCTGCTGGACCATGCAGCCGGGCCACAAGATGAGCGACTTCCCGGAGGCCGGGGCGTTCGAGTACCTGCGGACCCAGGCCATCGCCCGGCTCTACCTGGACAACGTCCGGAACATCCAGTCGTCGTGGGTGACGCAGGGGGCGAAGATCGGCCAGGTGGCCCTGTTCTTCGGGGCCAACGACATGGGCAGCCTGATGATCGAGGAGAACGTCGTCGCCTCGGCCGGGACGGTCCACTACCTGACGCTGGAGGAAATCCGCCGGTGCATCCGGGAGACCGGGTGGGAGCCGCGGCAGCGGGACGTGTACTACCGGCTTTTGCCCGAGCGGCCGGCGCCCGGCCCCGCGGCTCACCCCCGGGCGGACCGGTCGTTGCCGGTGCTGGCGTGAGCGCCGGCGAGCGGGGGGGGGGGGGGGCCCGGAAGGGAAACACCACAAGGGGGGCCACGCCCCCC
>JAIEQO010000709.1 GCA_019747655.1 Gemmataceae bacterium
CCGGGACATCGGGGCGTTGGCCGGGGACATCAGCCGGAAGCTGGCGGGCCTGGAACTGCCCAAGGGGATGAGGGCCGAGTTGCGGGGCGAATACGCCCGGATGACCGAGTCGTTCGACAGCCTGGCCGTGGGGCTGGCCCTGGCTTCCCTGCTGGTCTACCTGCTGATGGTCCCGCTGATGCGGTCGTTCGTGATGCCGCTCATCATCATGGCCACGGTCCCGCTCGGCCTCATCGGCGTGCTGGTGACGCTCTGGGCCACCGGCACGACGCTGAACGTGCAGTCCGAGATGGGGGTGATCTTTCTCGTCGGGATCGTGGTGTCGCAAGGGGTGCTGCTGATGGACTTCGCCAACCAACTCCGGAAGCAGGGGCGGACGGTCCATGAGGCGATCACCGAGGCGGCGACGATCCGGTTCCGGCCGATCATGATGACCTTCCTGGCGACCTTCTTGGACCTGTTGCCGATGGCGATCGGGCTGGGCCGCGGGAGCGAGGCGTTGACCCCGCTGGCCCGAACGGTCGTAGGCGGGCTGGTGTCGGCCACCGCCCTCACCCTGTTCGTCGTCCCGATCCTGTTCACGCTGCTCATCCGCGACAAGCACCGACCGGCCACCCACCACAACGGCCACACGGCCCCGCACCACCACCATAACCACCCGCCGACCGGCCAGCCCGGCGAGTAACCGACCCCGCATCGATCCGCTGCCACCACGGGGACGACACATGACCGAGAACACTCCGACCCATCCGACCGACGCCGGCCCGGTCGAGATGCACGGGCCGCATCATCCGGCCCGACCGCCGGGGCCTCGGGTATCCGGCCTCACCCGCCGGCGGCTCGTCATCGGGCTGCTCGCCCTGATCGCCGTCGTTGGGGCCGCGGCGGGAACCGGCATGCTGTCCGGATTCCTCCCTCACCCGGTCGTCGCCGGAGACAAGGCGGCCTCCGGCCGGTCGGACCCGCGAGGACCGGCCACGGTTAAGGCCATCCGGCCCAAGCGGGACCCCGGGGTCCGGATGTCGGTCCAACGGATCGCCACCGTCGAACCGTACTACCAAGCCACCCTCAAGGCGGAGGTGAACGGGACGGTCAGCTACGTCGCCAAGGATCTCGGGGAGCAGGTCCACGCCGGCGAACTGCTCGCCGAGATCGACGCCCCCGAACTGCGAGAGGCGGTCGCCCAGAAGGACGCGATGGTCGAACAGCGGCGGCGGGAACTCGCGGTCGCCGTGGCCGACAAGGGCGTGGCCGAACAGGCGGTCGCCGGGGCTGCCGTGGGCGTCCGGGCCAAAGGGGTCGATGTCGGCCAGAAGCAGGACCTACAAGCCGCCCGGAAGATCGAACTCGACCAGATAGCCGGGCTGGAAAAGAGCGGGTCAGTGGTGTCGGCCCGGTTGGACGCCACCCGACTCGACTTCCAGGCCGCCCAGCGAGCCGTCGAGGCGGCCGAGGCGGCGGTGGAACTGGCGAAGGTGGAGCAATCCGGGAAAGCCGCAAGCGTGGCGAAGGCGGCGGCCGATGTAGACCTCAAGCGGGCGTTGGTGGAGGTCGCCCGGAAGGACCGGGACTTGGCCGCGGTCAAGCTCGGGTTCGCCCGGGTATACGCCCCGTTCGACGGGGTGGTCGTGGCCCGCAACACGGACCCCGGGAAGACCGTCCAGGGGGACGGCGAGCCCCTGGTCACGGTGGCCCGGGTCGATCTGGTGACGGTGGCGATGAAGCTGCCCGACAGTGCGGCCGGCCTCATCACCCCGTCGTCCGAGGTCGAGGTCGGGTTCCAACAGCTACCCGGGGTGACGGTCCGCGGCCCGGTCACGCGGTTCAGCCCGTACATCGACCCGGCCGACCGGACGATGCGGGTCGAGGTGGATGTCTACAACGGGGACGCGGCCGGGTTCGCCCGGCAACTCGTCAAGACCGCCGCCCAGACGACGCTTGCCCCGCTGATCCCGGCCGACCCGCTGGCCGCCGCCGTCACCACCGCGGCCGGTCCGTTCCGCACCCGGTTCGACCG
>JAIEQO010000398.1 GCA_019747655.1 Gemmataceae bacterium
GGCCGACCCGGGGCTGGTCGGGACGTATGCGTTCGTCAACCCGGTGGTCGCCGTCCTCCTCGGGTGGGCCGTCCGGGGCGAGGAGCTGACCGCCCGGACCGGGCTGGCGGCCGCCCTGGTCGTCGCCGGCGTCGCCCTGATCGTCTGGCCCCGCAAACCGGGCAAGTAATCGGGGAATGGGCTCACCAATCGGCCAAGACCTCGCCCCCGTCCGGGGTGACTGCGCCCCAGAATACCTCCGGCCGGAGTGCCGGGTTCAGGGTGCGGACGCTGCCGTCGGCCAACGCGACCAGCATCCCGGCCTCGTGCGGGGTCTGGTTCAGGGAGGGGTTACACGGCCGGCGTGCCCCACACCCTGGGACATCGCCATCCCGGTACTCCCACCGGACGACCGAGCAAGGCTTGACCTGGAAGGTATGGGTGTACTCGCCAGAGGTCCAGATGTACCGCGGGTCATACGGCCGGACCAACCGTCCCCCGCGGACCAGCCAGACGTTGCCGAAGTATGGTCCCTGGTGCGAGACACTCGGCAGACCGGAGCTTTCATTCTGGTTGTACAAAAACTGGACATAGTCACATTGAGCATAATGCTCGCCCAAGAGCAGGGTGTTCGAGGTGCCATCGGGGAGTCCGGCGGGGAGCTGCACCGCCGGGCCCCGCGGCCGGCCGACGAGGAGGATGTTGCCGGCGTAGCTGGTCAGTCCGTTGTTGAGGAGTTGCGACGCGCTGGGCGCGGGGTCCATGTCGATCGGGACGCGGTGCAGGGTCGGGTCGGCCGGGCTGCGGTAGGTCCGGACCTTCGCCACGAAGTTCTTCTTCTCGTCGCCGTAACTCAGCCCGTTCGCGCCGTCGGAGAAGTCGACCAGGAGGTCCATCCAGGCGGCCCCCTGTTCCCGGCTGTCGACCGGCAGATAGTCGTTGTGGGCGGCGGCGTAGTTGTGGCAGGCCATGGCGATCTGCCGCAGGTTGTTCAGGCTCCAGGTCCGGACCGCCGCCTCCCGGACCTTCTGGATGGCAGGCAGGAGCAGCCCGATCAGCACCGCCAGGATGGCGATGACGACCAGCACCTCGATCAGAGTGAACCCGAGACGGCGACGCACCACGGCGGACCTCCATGACATGGGTACGGGGGAGCAGCCGCCGGCCGCGGCGACAGGAGAGCGAGCTACTTCTTGACTGGTACGTCCTGCCAATTGCTGACGATGAAGTACTGTGGCGGTTGTATCTGGCCACTCTTGATCTGACACACGCGGGCGAAGGCCGCAACCTTGTAGTTCAACTGGCCATTCACGACCACCTGGCAATTCCCCCACGTCCCGTTGGTGTTCGGGATGCCGGTCACGCTCCCCGCGTTGGCGGTGCGGTAGCGCCCGCCGTCGACGGGTGCAGCCCCGATGGCGACACTGGTGTCCAGTGTGTAACCCTTGTCGGTCATCCAGGTACCACTCCCCCCGATCGTGACGTTGTCGCCCGAGCGGGTCGCCGTGATGGTGATGGAGCCTTCGACCGTCGCGGTGTCGTTGCCGGTGACGCTGATCGTGCCCGTATTGAATTTCGAGACGACGAGTTGGCCCTGCTGCTTATTGTTCTTGTATGCCAATTCGTTGAAGGCGATGACCTCATACTCGCCGTTCGGCATGGGCCCCATTTCGCTCGCCCATTCGTCCGGGGCGAGTTCGACCTCACTCGCCCTCGATACGTCGTACAGCTTCCGTTTCGTCTTGTGGATCGCCCACAGTTTGATACCGGCCGAACTCCGGTCGGCCCCTCCGGTGACGGCCCACTTCCCCTTGGCCTTGAGGGTCGTGCCGCTGGCGGTGACGGAGGTGATGGTGATCGTGCCCTTCGCGTCCGGGTCGGGGATTTGGGCGTCGAGGGTGCCGAGTAGTGCGACAACGGCGGCGGTGGCGAGTAGCGCGCGGAACAGCGGCGCGAACATGGTGGTGCCCCCGGGTGCGTGGTGCCCCCGGGTGCGTGGTGCCCCCGGGTGCGTGGTGCCCCCGGGTGCGTGGTGCCC
>JAIEQO010000099.1 GCA_019747655.1 Gemmataceae bacterium
CCCGGCGGCCCGAGCGGCGGCCGCCTTCCGCCGGCCGACCGCCCCGCCCCCGATCACCACCACCAGCCGGCCCGTCAGGTCGAGCACCACCGGGAACATGACCGCCCCCTCGACCACCGCGGGTGGTATCCTACCGGCGTCCCCCGCCCGGAGCCGGCCATGCCCCGCGTCGCGTCCCGCGCCCTCCTGTTCGTCTCCCTCGCCCTGGTGTCGCTGGCGGCCGGGGTGTGGCTCCGGCAGCTCGTCGCCCCGCCGGCCGAGCCCGGCCCGCCGCCCGTCGAGTTGGCCACCTTCACCGGCCCCGGCGGCGTCCGCTTCGAGGTCGAGCACCGGCCGAACGAGTACACCTCCAGTTCGACCGACGACTCGGTCGGGTTCCTCCGCGGGCCGGACACGCTCGGCTGGGAGGACGACGTGTTGTGGGTGAACCGGACCGAGTTTCCGTCCCCGAAGGCCGGCGACGTGGTGCGGTGGAACCTGGACGGGCCGCTGCTCGTCAACGGCCGGCCCGTGCAACCCCACCCGCTCCAGCCGCGGGAGATTCCGGCCCCGGGGATCGACCTGCGGTGGGACACCCCGGGAGGGCCGAACCCGCGGGACACGCTCACGGTCGGCTGGGCGCGGGCCGGCCGGGTGCTGGTCGCGGCCAACGCCGACGCGGCCGTCCGGGTGTGGGACGCCGACCGGTTCCGGGTCCGGACGACCATCGCCCTCAAGCCGCGGCAGGGCGTGCCGGGCGGGTTCGCCCTCCGGGCGGCGGTGTCGCCGGACGGCAAGCGGGTGGCGGTCGCGGACATCGTCGGCGGGGGGGTGACGCTGTGGGACGCCGAGACCGGCAAGGAGGTCGGGCCGGTGCCGGGCGGGACCGGCCCGGTCAACGGCCTGGCCTTCGCGGCCGACGGCTGGCTGCTCGTCGCCCAAGGCGGCGAGCTGACCGCCCGGCGGCTGGACGGGGACCGGTCGCGGTCGGAGAAGCTTGGGGCGGTCCACGGCGGGTTCACAATGCCATTTGCCTTGAGTTCGGACGGGAAGACGCTGGCCGCCAACGACGGGAAAGCGGTGACGGTGTACCGGCTGGCGGTCGGGCCGGACAAGCTGACGGCGACCCGGTCCGGCTCCCCGATCGGCCCGGTGACGGACGCCGGGTGCCTGGCGGTGTCGCCGGACGGGGGGCTGGTGGCGGTGTCCGACGGGGCGGCTAAGCTGGCCCTGTACGACGCGGCCACCGGACAGGTCCGGCAGCGGCTGCGGTGGCGGTTGACGGACCCGTCGGCCGACCCGAAGGGGCTGCCCGTCCGGGCGCTGGCGTTCGCCCCGGACGGGAAGACGTTGGCCGTCGGGGAGGCGAAGACCGTCCGCCTGTACGACGTGCCCTCCGGCCGGGAGCGGGCGGAGGTCAGGAGCCAGCCGGTCCGGGCGCTGGCGTACTCGGCCGACGGGGCGACGCTGGCGGCCGGGCTGGAACACGCCCCCGGGGTTCGGCTGTGGCCGACCGCCGATTTGCAGGCGAAATGAGTGGGGCCGGACCTACCCCCTCCCCCCCTGTTTTTCGTCGGCCACGAACCCCCAGGATTCGTAGCGGTTTCGCGCGATTCCGGCGGTGCCACCCGCTCACGCCCGGCCGGCCACTGTGACCCAACCCACCGCCCGGCCGTCGCTTGCGGCCGGCACCAATTGATCCCGTATACCGGCACGGTGCGACCCCTGGGGTTCGCCCCGTCGGCTGGTCGGCCGGTCGTGTTCGCCCCGCGCCGCATCGGACGCCCCCCCAACACACCCACCCGTCGTGATAGTAAACCTCCGTCCAGTAAATGTCGAGGTCGGTCGGTTGGGTCGTTACAACCCGCGGGCCGACGCCCGGCGGCCGCGCCGGCTCTCGCCCGGCCTCACAATTCAGCCGCGGGGCGGAATCGGACCCACCCTCCGGACCTTTTCCGGCGTTTTCCGGATGGGGCTGTCCTAGATGTTGGTCGCATCTAGGGTGCCCGCATGGGGATCAGGTACTGCCGGCTCACCCCCCGCCAGCG
>JAIEQO010000683.1 GCA_019747655.1 Gemmataceae bacterium
CTCCTCGCCGTCGAGCCGGAGGGTCAGGCACTTCGCGCTCCCGCCGGCCTTCAGGAACTCGTCCAGTTCGACCTCGATCGACCGGAACCCGGCGGCCCGGAGGTCGGCGGCCAGCCGCGGGCAGCGGCTGTTGTGGACGACGGTTTTCCCGACCACCACGGCGTTGCACCCGAACCGGGCGGCCTCGTCCTCGCCGACGGCGATCAGCTTCGGGACGTGGTTCGCCAGCACCTTCCGGCCGTAGGCGTCGAAGGCGTCCGGGTGGTACAGGGCGACGCCCGGGGCGAGCGGGCAGAAGCACGTGTCGAGGTGGTAGTACCGGGGGTTGACCAGTTCGACCGGCAGGACCCGGACGCCGAGGGCGGTGCCGACCCACTGGTGGGCGGCGGCGTCCGACCGGGTGCGGTAGCCGGCGAACAGGTCGTCGCCGCAGAACAGAGCGTCCCCCGCCCCCTCGTGGTACATCGTCTCGGGGAGGTGCTCGACCCCGAAGGCGTGGGCGGCGAACCAGGCGTCGAAGACGGGCGACTCCTTGGCCCGGACCTCGTGCCGGAACCGGCTGGACAGGAACCGGTCGCGGAAGACGAGCCCGGCGTTGGCGGTGAAGACGAGGTCGGGCAACCCCGGCTGGGGCGTCAGCACCTCGACCGTGACGCCCAGCCCGAGGAGGGTGTCGCGGAGCGTCTGCCACTGGCGGAAGGCGAGTTCCCGGACGGCCCCGAGGGACCGGTTCATCCACGGGTTGATCTCGTACTCGATCCCGTAGTGGTCCGGCGGGCACATCAGGATGCGGGGCGTCATCCGCCACCTCGGGCTTGCGACCGGGGGATGGGTATGTTCCCATTCTACCCGACGGCGATTGTCGGCCGGGTGAGGGGTCCGGGCGATGTTCCAGTGGCAGGCGCACAATAAGGACGTGACCGGGCTGGCTTACGACCCCCGGGGTGGGCTGCTGGCGACCACCAACGGGACGTCCAAGTTCGTCCATCTGTGGGACCCGGCGACGGGGAGGCTGGACCGCAAGCTCGACGCCGGGGCTCCGGCCCACGGGCTGGCCTTCGCCCCCGACGCACCCCTGCTCGCGGCCGCCACGGATGTCGGAGTAAGGTTGTGGGACACGGCCCGGTGGGAGCCGGTCGCCGACCTGTCCACGCCGGATGTGTTCGGCCGGCCGTCGGCGGTCTACGAGGTGGCGGTCGGGTGAGGGCCCCGCCCGGCGGTGGCCGCCTCGGACGCCACGCAGGTCTCCGTCTGGCTCGCCCCGGACGGACCGGCCGACAAGCCCGACCGGATGTTCGACCCCGACCGGCACGTCACCGCCCTGGACTTCCACCCGGACGGCCGGCTCGGGGTGAACGGGCTGTACCACATCGGCGTGTGGGACCCCGAGACGCGCCAACCGGTCATGACGTGGGAGCGGCCGACGAGCACGACCCGCGGCCCGATCCGGTTCGACCCGGCCGGGCGGCGGGTGGCCTACGGGCACGGCAAGCACGTCACCGTCCGCCCGCTCGACCCGGCCGCTGGCGAGCCGGTCGTACTGGCGGTGCGGAAGGGGGCGATCTGGGCGGCGTGGACGGCCGACGGGGAGACGCTGCTGACGGCCGGGGACGACGGGACGGCACGGTTCTGGGACCCGGCGACGGGGACCGAACTCCGCGGCTACGACTGGGGGATCGGGAAGCTGTACGCGGCCGCCCTCGCCCCGCACGGGCAGACGGCCGCGGCCGGCGGGTCGTCCGGGAAGGTCGTGGTCTGGGACGTGGACTGACCGGCCGGATCAATCCGGCTTCAGCAGGTCGTCCCACGTCGTCACGTCGAGCAGCCGCTCGCTCAAGGCCTCGAGGCGGGCGAGGTCGGCGACGGAGTTCACCGCGGACTCCTGATCGGCGGTCGGCGGGCCGAACTTCTTCCGCCCCTGTCGGAAGATCACGGCTCGTGCCTCATCGGCACGGCCCTGCTGGAGCCCCTGCTGGAGCCCCTGCTGGAGCCCCTGCTGGAGCCCCTGCTGGAGCCCCTGCTGGAGCCCCTG
>JAIEQO010001028.1 GCA_019747655.1 Gemmataceae bacterium
GCCGGCGGCCCGGACAGCGGGGTCCACCTCGGGCCGGCCGGGGTGGTGGTCCCCCCGGTCCCGACGGTCATCCCGGCCGAGAGCCCGGGGTTGGCCCCCATGTCGGGCCGGCCGCCGGAGGTCCCGCCGGCCGCCCCGGACGCCCCGGTCCCGCCGGCCAGGGCGTCGAGGTACGACTGGTTGATGTGCCGGAAGACGTTCGGCTGGGCCTGGGTGTCCTGCCAGACGTTGTAGATGAAGGCGTGGGAGCACCGCCCCTTGATCGGGTCGGCCACCCCGGGGACGTACTTGGCCACCTTCTCCTTCCCGTCCGGGTCCTTCGGGTCCTTGGCCGTCTTGTCGGCGAACTCGTCCATCCGCTGGAGGTTCTTGATCAGCGCCCGCTCCAGGAACACCCGGCCGTCCTTGTGCTCGGTGTACCCGCGGACCTCGACCACCCACCCGCCGGGGTCCTTGGTGATCGCCTCGCCCACCTTCGGCTTCCACCGGTTCCCCTTCTCGGCGTCCCGCTCCCGCTCGTCGGCCTTCATCACGTCGGCGATGGCCTCCAGCGACCCGCCCTTGTCCGTGTTGGACGACACCTTGTCGTCGGCCGCCTGGAGGAAGGCCGGGATGTTGTCCACCCACCGGGGGTAGACGGCCTCGACGTTGACCGCCGCCAGGAAGAACGGGTGCTCGGACTTCTCGTCCTCCTGGGCCCGGTCGGCCGGGACCCCGGCCCGCATCCGGTCGAAGAACCACTGGACGGCCTTCGCCCCCTTCCCGTCGGCCCCCCGCCACAGGTCGAGGTCCAGGTTCCCGCCGTCCTCCTTCGGGCCGGGCTTGGGCAGGGCGGCGGCGAACGCCTCCTCGAACCGCGGCCAGTTCAGCCGCTCGTCCTGGCCGGTGACGATCAGCTTGACCTCGCCCTGGAACTTGTCGATGTCCTTCTTCTTGGTGTCGAACTTGCCCTGCTGGGTGTTGGCGGCGGTCACCGCCCCCTTGGCCGCGTCCAGCCCCTTGACCACCTGCGGGTCGTTCAGGGCCGAGTAGTTGGCCCCGTACCCGAGGGCCAGCCCGGCGGTGCCCAGCAGCAGGGCGGCGGCGGCCGCCACCGCGTACGGCTTCTTGGCCCGGATCATCCGGTCGGTCCGGATCTCCGGGGGCAACAGGTTGGTCGCCAGCCGGGCCTCCCCGACCCCCTGGAGGGCCAGCCCGTAGGCCACCGGGAAGGACAGCACGTTCTCCACGAACAGGGGGTCGTTCTTGACCGCGTCCCCCTGCATCCGGGCGAACCCGGCCGGCTTGCGGACGTCCAGCTGCAGCTTCTCGGACAGGTACTTCTGGAGGCCGGGCAGCCGGAACGCGCTGCCGACCCCGACCAGGTAGCCGACGTGGGCGTCCCGGTGGGTGTTGGTGAAGTACCCGAGCGACCGCTGGACCTCGCCGACGAAGTCCTGCAGGACGGGCTTGAGGGCCTTGAGGATCTGCGGCAGCTCCGGGCTCTTGGCCGCGTTCCGCTTCAGGTGCTCGGCCTTGGCGAAGGTGAGCTTGAGTTCCTTGGTCAGGGCCCGGGTGAAGTTGTTCCCGCCGAGCGGGATCGGCCGCTGCCAGATGATCTTGTCGCCGTCGGTGATGACCAGGTTGCTGGCCTCGGTGCCGATGTCGAGCACCACCGCGCACCGCTTCTTGCCGCGGGGGGTGTCCTCGGCCCCGGGGTCGTCGGCCGCCTCGGCCGGGACCGTCCCGCCCTTGCGGAGCACGTCGTAGGTGGCGTAGTTGACCAGCGCCAGCGGGGCCATCTGGACGGTGTGGACCTCGATCTTCGACCCGGTGAAGTACCCGAGGTAGCGGGCGATCACGTCCCGCTTCATGGCGAACAGGCCGATCTCGGTCTCCATCGCGAACCCGTCGGTGACGGACCCGCCGGCCACCTTCTGGAAGTCCCAGACGACCTCGTCCAGGGGGAACGGGATCTGCTGCTTGGCCTCGAACTTGACGATCTCGGCGATCTTCTTCTCTTCGACCGGCGGGAGCTTGACGAACCGGGCCAG
>JAIEQO010000397.1 GCA_019747655.1 Gemmataceae bacterium
CTCCGCCGGGCCATCGCCTTCGAGGCCGCCCGGCTCATGTACGAGCGGACCGAGTCCGAGTACTTCACCGCCAAGCGCAAGGCCGCCGACCGCGTCTGCCGCGGGTCGGTCAAGCCGTCCGACCTGCCCAGCAACAGCGAAATCCGCGACCTGATCCAGGTTTTCGCCCGGACCCACGAGGGCGAAGCCCGCACCGCCAACCTCAAGGACATGCGGCTGCACGCCCTCCGGCTGATGCGGCTCCTGGCCCGGCTCCGCCCCCGGCTCATCGGCTCGGTCATGACCGGCCACGTCCGCAAGGGCTCGGACATCGACCTGCACGTCTTCAGCGACCACCTCGAACCCGTCACCGCCGTCCTCGACGACGAGGGGTTGCAGTACGACGTGGAGCGCAAGCAGATCGAGAAGCACGGCGAGTGCCGGGTCTTCACCCACGTCCACGTCTACGACACGTTCCCGTTCGAGCTGACCGTGTACGCCGAGGACAAGGCCCATTACGTGTTCAAGAGTTCGATCACCGGCAAGGCCATCGAGCGGGCCAGCACCCGCGAGCTGGAGGAGCTGATCGCCCGCGAACACCCCGAGGTGCGGATCGACGACGCCCTCGCCGAGCAGGACGAGGCCGTCGACCCGTACCAGCTCTTCCGGCTCCTGCTCCTGCCGCTGGAGAAGGTCAAGCAGAACCCCCGTTGGCACCCGGAGGGGGATGTCTTGTACCACCTGTTGCAGGTGTTCGAGCTGGCCCGGGACGAGCGGCCGTGGGACGAGGAGTTTTTGCTGGCGGCCCTGCTGCATGATGTCGGCAAGGGGCTCGACCCGGCCGACCACGTCGGGGCCGCCGTGCTGGCCCTCGACGGCCTCGTCACCCCGCGGACGGCGTGGCTGATCGAGAATCACATGCTCGCCCAGGAGTACAAGGCCGGGACCCTCGGCCACCGGCAGCGGCTCCGGCTGGAGGCGTCCGACGACTTCGAGGACCTGCTGGTTTTGAGGGAGCTGGACGACCGCGGCCGGGTGCCAGGGGCGACCGTCGGCACCGTGGACGAGGCCCTGGACTACCTGCGGGAGCTGGAGCGGAGCAACCGCGGAAAATAGCGAGGTATCGTTCTGACGCTGTTTCTTCCGGTCGAGTCGGGATGGTTCGGGGGTGGGGTGGCGCAGGCGACCGGAACCAATGAGAGCCGACGAGGGGCGGGCGGATGGGGCACCCGGAGTTGGCCGGCTACCCGGTGGTCGTCGAGGTGCCGGTCGCCTGGGGCGACATGGACGCCTTCGGCCACGTCAACAACGTGCCCTACTTCCGGTACTGCGAGAACGCCCGCATCGCCTACCTGGACCGGGTCGGGTGGATGCGGTCGGCGGCCGAGGCCGGGCTGGGGCCGATCGTGGCGACCGCAAGCCTCCGCTACCGCAAGCCGGTCCGTCACCCCGACCGGCTCCTGGTCGGCGCCCGGGTCACGGACATCCTGCCGGACCGGGTGACGTTCGACTACCGGCTGGTCAGCACCGCCCTGGGGGCGGTGGCGGCCGAGGGGCAGGGCGTGGTGGTCAGCTACGACTACCGGGCCGGGGGCAAGTGCCCGATCCCGGACGCCATCCGGGCGGCGATCGAGGCCGTGGAGGGAAGGGCGTAGCGCCCGGTTGTGTGGCCGGGCGCTACAACTGGGTCAGCGGTTGGGCTCGGACATGAAGTAGTCGCGGGGCCCGCGGACGAACGGGTGGTGGGGGAACACCAGCGTCCCCTGCATCATCTGCGGGTACTGCTGGCCCTGGCCGGCCCCCGGGTCGGCGTACCCGCCCCGCCCGAACGGCCCGCAGTTGCCGCCCGGGCAGCCGCCCTTGCCGCGGCCGTGCTTGCCGCCGCAGTCGCTGCACTCGTCCTTGTGGCCGAGGCGGAACACCTTCCGCAGGCCGGGCAGGACGCCGTACCGGTCCGGGGCCTTGTGGGCCGGCTCGGTGACCAACCCGCTCAGGGTGCCCGGGCTGGTGAACTCGCCGCCCCCGGCCGGGGTGACGGCCTGGGGGGGGGTCTGGCGGCCGA
>JAIEQO010000787.1 GCA_019747655.1 Gemmataceae bacterium
CACCACGGGTATCGGTGGGCCGTCGCGGACCGCGGACGGTCCGCTCGACCCACCCTACGAGATGGTGCCGGCCACCCGCACCCCGGCCATCCGAACCTGCCCACGGCACCGCCGCTACCGAGCTTCCGCCCGGTCGGCTTTACTGATAAAATGAACACTGATGACCCGGAAGCGGTCCGGGGCGTCGGTCGGAAGGTGCGGTCCGTTGCCGTACCCGGCAACGGAAGGGTCCGGGTGGAAGTCATGATCGGCCAAACGGTTGCGACGAATCCGACGACCCACCGTGACCGCCCGGCCGGCCGTGGGGTGGCGCTGATTCCGACGGAACCGCTTGTCGGGCAAGGGGTTCCTCACGGCTCCGATGGCACCGCAAAAACGAGGGGGGGGGAGGGGGGTGGCCAAATCCCCGAGGCCGCCGCCTGCGGGTACTGTTCCGGACCTGTTGTGGGGCTTGGACTTACGGGCCGGCCGTGGCCCGGCATCCCCGCGGCGTTGTACTGCTGCTACGGCTGCCTGAGCCTCGGCGAAGCGGACGGGCAGGCCGACGCGACGCCGGGGCCGGGGGGTGGGTGGGGGCTCGACGGGTCGGCCGTCCGGCTCGGGGTCGGGGTGCTGGTGGCCGGGCAGGGGATGATCTTCGGGCTGGCCCTGAACCTCCACGACGACGTTCCCGCGGCCGTGCGGTGGGCGGCCCAGAACCTCATCCTGGCCGGCACGCTGGCGGTACTGGCCCTGCTCGGCGGGCCGCTGGTGCGGGCGGCGTGGGCCGACCTCCGCCGCGGGCGGATTACCACCGAGGCCCTGTTCGTCGTCACCCTGTTCGGGGCCCTGGGCGCATCCCTCCAGGCTCATCTCACCGGCCGGGGGGCGATCTACTTCGAGGTGGTGTCGGTCCTGCTCGTCGTCTACACACTCGGCAAGCTGGTCGGGGCGAAGGCCCGGGCTGCCGCGGCGGCCGGGTCGCGGGCGTGGGCCGGGCAGCTCGACACCGCCCGAGTCGTTGACAAGGGGGGGCGGACCCGGATCGTCCCGGTCGCCGCGGTGCTGCCGGGCGATGTGGCCGAGGTCCACCCCGGCGAGTCGGTCCCGGTGGACGGGGTCGTCCGCTCCGGCCAGGGGTTCGTGTCCGAGGCCCCGGTCAGCGGGGAGCCGTTCCCGGTGGTCCGCCGGCCGGGGGACCGGGTGCTGGCCGGGGCGGCGTCCTACGACACCACGTTCCACGTCGAGGCCACGGCCGCCGGGACGGCCCGGCAGGTAGACAAACTCCTCACCGCAGTCGAAGCGGCCCGGACCCGGCCGGCGTCGTTCCAGGGGCAGGCCGACCGGCTAGCGGTCGTCTTCCTACCGCTGGTGGTCCTGACCGCCCTCGGGACGTTCGGGTACTGGACGTACTCCGCCGGGTGGGAAGCCGGGCTGTTCAACGCGATGGCGGTGCTGCTGGTGGCGTGCCCGTGTGCCCTCGGGCTGGCCACGCCGGTGGTGGTGTGGTCGGCCCTGGGTCGGCTGGCCGAGCGGGGCCTGATCGTCCGCTCGGGCGACGCGGTCGAGCGGCTGGCCGGGGTCGACCGGGTGCTGTTCGACAAGACGGGGACGCTGACCGACGACCGGTTCGCCCTGGTCGACGTGGTGGTGGCGGACGGGTGGGATCGGGCGACCGTCATGGGCTGGGTGGCGGCGGTCGAGGCCCACAGCCGGCACCCGATCGCCCGGGCGTTCGCCGGGCTCGGCGACGGGGTCGAGGTCCGGGTGACGGCGTTCCGGGCCGTCCCGGGGTGCGGCGTCGAGGCCGAGGTCGAGGGACACACGGTCCGGGTCGGGCGGCCGGGGTGGGCGAGCGAAGACCCCACCCGCGGCCCGTCCCGTCCCCCTTTCCTTCCCCCTCCCCCGCGGGGGGAGGAAGAGGGCAACCGAGTCGATGTCGTCATCGACGGGCGGCTGGCGGCGGTGGCGGTGGTGGCCGAGCGGCTGCGGGACGCGGCCCCGGCGGCGCTGGCCGAGTTCCGCCGGCTCGGGCTGCCCGTCGAGGTGCTGACCGGCGACGCCCCC
>JAIEQO010000232.1 GCA_019747655.1 Gemmataceae bacterium
GGGCCGCCGGGGCGGCCGTCGAGGGGCCGGTCGGGGGTGCCGCCGGGGTGGCCGTCGGGCGGGCCGTCGAGAAGGCCATCAACCTCGTCGGCCGGGGGATTGTGGACCAGTGGGGGCGGTGGTTCGCGGCCCACCCGGAGGAGGCCCGGCGGGCGGTCGCCGAGCTGGCCGCCACCCCCCCGGGCGAGGCCCGGGCCGAGGCCAAGAGCCTCTTCCTCGAACTGGCCCCGGACGCCGACGAGTCCGATCTGGCCTGGGCGATCGAGTACCTGTCGGCCGTCCCCTGCGCGGTCGACCGGGCGCTGGTGCCCGACCCGGCCGGCGGCCGGTCGGTCCCGCCGACGGTCAGCCTGGACGACCCCCGGTCGCTGTTGCAACTGCTGCCGGAGGACGTGCCGCCCTACGGCCCGGGGTCGGACCTGGCCGGCACCCCGTACCGCCTGGTGGAGCTGCTCGGGGCCGGCGGGTTCGGGGCCGTCTACCGGGCCGCCTCGCCGAGCCTCCAGCACCTCCCGCTGGCCATCAAGTTCTGCCTCGACCGGTCGCTGGTCCCGGCCCTGAACCAGGAGCGGAGCAACCTGGAGCGGCTGATGCGGGCCGGCGGCCGGGGGGCGGCCCACGTCGTCCGCCTGTACGGCTACGACCTCGACCACTCGACCCCGTACCTCGTGTACGAGTACGTCGAGGGCGGCGACCTGACCAAGCTCCTGGCCGCCCGCCGGGCCGAGGGCCGCCCCCCCGCCCCGGCCGAGGTGCTCGGCTGGATCACCCAGATCGCCGACGGGCTGGCCTTCGCCCACCGGGCCGGGCTCGTGCATCGGGACCTGAAGCCGGCGAACATCTTGGTCAGTTTCGAGTCTGAAGTTTCGAGTTTAAAGTTCGGCGCGGGTCAACTCGAAACTTCAGACTCGAAACTCGAAACTCCCCGGCTCCGGCTGGCCGACTTCGGCCTCGGGGGTGTCGCGGCGGTGCGGGCGGCGGCCCGCAGCCGGATCGGGACGACCACCATCGACTTCCTCAGCCTGGCCGACCAGGCCAGCCTGTTCCGCGGGGCCGGGACGCCGCTGTACATGTCGCCCGAGCAGCGCCGCGGGGCCCCGCCCGACCCCCGGCACGACCTGTACGCCCTCGGGGTGGTCTGGTTCCAGTTGCTGGTCGGCGACGTATCCCGGGAGCTGCACCACGGCTGGGCGAAGGAGCTGGCCGTCCGGTTCGGGGTGCCGGCCGGTCACATCAGCCTGATCGAGCGGTGCGTCGGCTGGTTCGACGAGCGGCCCAAGGACGCCAACGAGCTGCTGCCGCTGTTGCGGGGGGTGGGTCGGGAAGACCCCGGCCCCGCCGCCCCGGCGAACCCGGCGAACCCGGCGAACCCGGCGAACCCCGAGCGTGAGCGAGGGGGTGGTCAGCGAGGGGGTAATGGGGGCCCGACCCCCTCGCTCACGCTCGGGGTTCGCCCGGACGCGGGGGAGGGGTCTCTTGTTCCGACCCTCCTCAACACCTCCCAGGTCACGCCGGTCCCGGTGCCGCCGTCCGGTACGTCCGAGGGCCGCCGGCGGGGGCTACTCGCCGCCCTGGCCCGGCTCCAGTCCGCCTACGCCGAACTCGACGACCTCAAGCACTGGCGGCTCAACACCACCCTCCTCTACGGCTTCCTCCTCGGGCTCGTCGTCGGCTGGCTGGTCGGCGAGTTCGCCCACGCCGTCCAGTTCGACACCGGCCGGTTCCCGGCCGCCTTCCGGGCCGCGCCGTTCGACTGGCTGTCGGTCGTCCTCGGGTTCGGGGCCGGGCTGCTCGTCTGGGGCGTGTACGTATACGTCATCCGGTCCGGGGTCCACGCGGTCGCCTCGGACCTGCGGCAGAAGGCCGAGAACCAGGTCGCCGAGCTGGCCGACGACTTCCCGGACGAGGTCACGTCCTGGGGCGGGCGGGCGTCGCTCCGGCACCCGGCCACGGTCCGCCAGATCAAGGACGAGCTGGACCGGCCGGCCCCGGCCGCCCCCGGGCCGGACGACCCGCTCACCGACCCGGGCCGGCGGGCCGCCGTGGCCGGC
>JAIEQO010001039.1 GCA_019747655.1 Gemmataceae bacterium
CCGTGCAACTCGCCATGATTCGCCGCTACCTCCGGCTGCTCCGCAGCCAACCGGTTTCAGCAGACAGAACCTAGTCCTGATCCGAACTGGACGCACACATGGCGGTCTGGGCGGTCGGGGGCTGCCCACAATGCCGACACCCTGCGGAAGAACATGGGTCTCAAGCCCAAGGCGGCAGAGGACGGGTTGGACGCTCACCACATCGTCCAAAGCACGAACAACAAAATCCCGGAGTTCCAAAAGGCTCGTGATCTGCTGTTAGAACACCAGATCGACATCAACTCGGCCGCCAACGGCGTGGCGCTAAGAACTACGAAGCCGAATGCCCCGGCTCCCGCTGACCCCAACTTACGGATGCACAAGGGCGGCGAACTCCACACCAATGAAGGAGGTCGCCGGACGTATGAGCGCCTAAAGAAAGCTATGGAGCAGGCAGGGAGCGACTGGGGCGCACGGCGGCAGGCGCTTCTCAGGGAGCTCGAACGGATGCGTACACAAATCGCCGCTGGGACGTTTCCGTAAGGGGGATGACGATGACGGTGGATGACTACGAGGGGGCAGTGCGCAGCAGGCTGCTAGATGCGGGTTTTGACTTCTCCAAACCCGACCCGGCACTGGCCTGGGAGGTGTTCAAGGCATGTGCGGCTGAGCCGGTCGAGTGTTACGACAGCTATTTGTTCTGGGAGGCGGCCAGCGACTACTTCGATTTCGTTCGAGAGTTTCGGCACTATACTGAGAATGAAGCCGTTTGGCACGAGCAACTGACCATTCACTTTACCTGCTCCCTGCCGGCCAGCTTGGATGTGCAACCGGTAAAGGTGTTCTCACGCGATTTTTCCGACCATGAAGGGTTTTTTACGGCGGTCGAAGGACGCCCAGAATTCCTCAAGGGATTAGCTTTCGACCGCTGGTCGGTGGAGCTACGGATCGATAGCTGTTGAATGAAGAAGATCACGGCGCCGGTGATCTAATGGGATGGAAGTAGTCAAAACCAAGAATGGCTTCTCCCCCTGGACAGAATATTTGCCTGTGGCTACTGGTCCGGTTCGCCGGCTCGGTCGAGGGGTTGTTCACCTCTAACCCGCTCTGTTGCAAATCCACCATCCGAGTACCAAATCCCCCATCAGAGTACCCGGTGTATGTCGGCAGCACAGGCGTACAGATCGAGCGCCCTCTACTTAGAGTTTCTCGACATCTATCATAATCATAGCTTGACGGCACCACTTGTTTCAGCCCATAACACCAACCGAGCATGGGATATCCGATCGGGAATTCGCCCCCTGCGAGGCGGCGAACGTGGTGCCCTTGGTGTCGGTCGTTATGATCGTCCGGGACGGGGCGGCCGACCTGTCGGGGTGCCTGGGCCCGGGCCGGGGGCTCTTCGGCGAGGTGGTGGTCGCCGACACCGGGTCGGCCGACGCCACCCGGGCGGTGGCCGCAGGGCTCGGGGCCCGGGTGGTTGAGGTGCCCTGGGCCGACAGCTTCGCCGCCGCCCGGAACGTCGCCCTCGGCCACGCCCGCGGCGACTGGGCGTTCTGGCTCGACGCCGACGACCGCCTCGACCCGCCGGCCGTCGCCGCCCTGGCCCGGCTCCTCGGCTCGCTTCCCGACGCCAACGCCGCCTTCACGATGACCACCGTCTCGCCCACCGAGGACGGTGAGGCGGCGGTCGAACACGTCCGCCTGTTCCGCCGCCACCCCCGGCACCGCTGGCGCTACCGGGTCCACGAGCAGATCGCCCCCGCCCTACGCGAAACCAGGGCCACCGTCCACCGGACCGACATCGTCATCCGCCATACCGGGTACGCCGACCCGGCCGTCCGCCGCCGGAAGCTCCTCCGCGACCTCCGGCTGCTCCATCTGGAGGCCGCCGAGAACCCGCACGACCCGCACGTCCTGTTCTACCTCGGGGCGGTCCAGGCCGAACTCGGCCGGTGGGCCGACGCCATCCCGCCGCTGGCCGCCGTCCTGGCCGGCCCCCACCCCCCGGCCGCTGCCCCGCGGGCCCACGCCCTCCTGGCCCAGTGCCACCGCCGGCTCGGCGACCCGGCCC
>JAIEQO010000332.1 GCA_019747655.1 Gemmataceae bacterium
GGGCGCCCCCCCTCACACCCCACCTGCCGGGGGCCCCCCCCCCCCCCCGCTCGCCAAGACCCCTACTCCCGCCGGCCGGTGCCGGCCAGTATCAGCAACCCGCCGACCACCACAATCCCGGCCACCACCGGCGACGCCCACCCCGCCGCGGCTTCCCCCCCGGCCGGGGTCCCGCCGAGGTAACGGAAGGCATAAAACCCGAGGGCCAGGGACCCCAAAAGCACCAACACGATCCCCAGCACCTTCATCGCCCACGCCCCTCCCGGCCCCCTCACAGCCCGCCGCCGGCCGGCGGGGTGGCCGTGTAATTCGGGCCGCCCACCCGGGCCGTCCCGTTCGGCTGACCGCCGACGAGCCCGTTGGCGGCCGTCGCCACCCGGTCGGTCAGCCCCTGGACGGCCGTGTCGACCGCCTGCGGGACCTTGTGCTGGACCGCCTGCTTGGCCGACGCCAGGGCGGTGGTCAGGGCCTGCTCGGCGAGCTGACGGACCTCCTTCCCGACCATCGCCCAGAGGCCGCCGAAGAGCCCCGGCTCGGCCGGCCGGGCGGGCCGGTCGTCGGCGAACCCCTGGTAGGCGGTGTGGGCCGTCCCGACCCGCCCACCCGGGGCCGGCTCGTCGTGCCCCCGGGCCATCAGCGGCCGCGACCCCCGGCTCGGGATCAGCAGCCCGACCAGGAACCCGACCCCGGCGCTCGTCCCGACCGCGGCCAGCGGGTTCGCCCGGACCTTGTCCGACACGCTGAACGACCCGATCGTCTCCTTGACCGTGTCGCCGACCGACGACAGGGTCTGCTTGACCGTGTCGGACACGGCCGTCGGGGCCCCGACCACCGCCTCCCGGACCGTCTGGACGGTGTCGGCCACCGCCTCCTTGACCGACTCGACCGTCCCGGTCAGGGAGTGGATGTTGCCCATCACCTGGCTCTCCAGGAGCGACACCTTCTCGGTGATCGACTCCCGGGTCTGGGTCATCTCCCGCTCGATCTGGTCCGGGGTCTTGTCGGCCCCGGTCACGCCTGGGGTTGGGTTTTCCACGTCAGGTTCTCCTGGAGGGCGGTGAAGGTCTTGTCCGGGAGCGGGTTGAAGCTCTCGAAGAGGTTCCGGGCGACGACCCCGAGGACGACCCCGGCGGCCAGCAGCACCCCGCCGATGATCAGGCACGACGCCCACATCGAGAACTGGTACTGCTCGTGCAACAGGTTCACCAGGAAGGCGACGAGGGTGAGCCCGCCGACGGTCAGCAGGGTGACGGCCACCCCGCCGAGGATCAGCGCCTGGCGGGTCCGGGCCATGTCCTCCCGGACCTCGGCCTTGAACATTTCCATCTGTTGCCGGGCGAGCGTCTGGGCGTCGCTGATGATCCCGCCGACCAGCCCGGTGACGGTGCCGGCGGGGGCGGTGGTCGGCGGCTCGGTCGGCCGGCCGGCCAGCGCGGTGTCGGGTCCGGTCATGGTGTGCTCCTGGGAAGGCCACAGTCGCACCGACAGACTGCATTCGCTGTGCCAGAGGGCTTCACGGCCGGTTTTGTCGCCCCGAAGGGGCGTCCGGGAATAGCCCGGGGCGCCAGCCCCGGGACCGTAGACGGCAAAGAACCGGTAGCCCCGAAGGGGCGACCCGCGCGGGAACCGGTCGCCCCTTCGGGGCTGCGGACCGACCACTGGTTTCGTTCCCGGGGTTTCACCCCGGGCTATTCCCGGACGCCCCTTCGGGGCGGCATTGAGGTACTTCCCGCTCGCCAAGACAATCACGCGACCGGCGCATAAACGGAAGAAGCCTCCCGTCGGTCCGGGAGGCCCCCCACTCTCGAAACTCGAAACTGAAAACCCGAAACCCTACACCGGCTTGGTCGCCTGCACGACCTCCCGGGCGGCGGTGGTCGAGTCGACCTTGTGGGCGTAGTCCTCGACCACGATCCCGCCCTCGCCCTCCAGCCGGCCGATGTCGTCCTTCTCCTCGATGTCGTGGACCGTCGGCAGGTGGCGGAAGTCGCCCCGGATCGTCCGCAGGGCGAACTTCTCGTGCTCGACCTCGGCCCCGGTCCGGAACCCCATCTCC
>JAIEQO010000116.1 GCA_019747655.1 Gemmataceae bacterium
GGCGGCGGGGCGGCCGGGGCGAGCGGCCCGCCCGTAGCCGGCGGTGCCGGGGCCAGCGAGTCCGGCGGCGGAACTGGTGTGGTCGGCCCCGCGGCCGGGGCGCCGGTCCCGGCGGACAAACTGGTCGAGGTCGGACCGGCCGCCCCGGCCGCCGGGAAGTCCTTCACCGCCTCGGCCGTCTGCCCGACCCGGTCGGCGACCGCCACCCGGACCTGGACCGGCCCGGTCGTCCCGGCCGGGAAGCGGACCCCGCCCGGCGGCCCCGGCGGCAGCCGGACCTCTTTCCAGGCGGCGTCCGGGCTCCCGAGCGGCCGGAAGGAAACCTGCGTGGCGGCGTCGTTGGGGAACTGGTCCTCGACCTTCCACTCGACGGTGATCGACTCCCCGTCCCGGCGGGCGGCGGTGACCAGCACCTGCGGCGGCTTGGTGTCGATCAGCACCATCTGGGCCGGCGGCTCGGCGGCCAGGTTCGGCGGGTCCTGGCCCCCCTTCAGGTCGACCACGACGATGTGGAACCAGTACCGGCCGTCGGCCGGGGCGACGTACAGGAACTCCTTCTGGGTCGGCGGGGCGGCCAGCACCTTCTTCCAGAGCTGCCCGCCGTCGTCGGACACCCAGAGCTGGACTTGGGCGATGGCCTTCGGGTCGTGGTCGTAGTGGATCGGCAGGGGGACCCGCCGGTCGGTCCAGGGGACGTACGTGTCGGCCGGCGGCTGGCCGGCGGTCATCCCGAGGAGCGCGACGACGGCGACGTTCATCTCCGGCTCTCCCACGGGTTCATCGGGTGGTATCGGTCGTTCGGTCGGCTGACTTCACCCGGACCCGGAAACCGGGCGGATTCCCTCAAGTCGGCTGGGTTTTGGGCGAGCGGGGGGAGCCCCCTCGCTCCCACGCTCTGCGTGGGAGCACGCTGCCGACGCTCCGCGTCGTCCCGGGCCGCGGAGCGGCCGGCCGGACGCACCCACGCGGAGCGTGGGAGCGAGAGAGGGGTTTCAGGGCCGAAGGCCCGCGACATCAGAGCCCGGGGCGACAGCCCCGGGGCGGGGTACTATGCCAACCGGGTCCGGGCGCCGGGCCGGCGGACCACGGGGGACGCATAAGCCGGGATTTGTTCGGCCGCGAACCGGTTCGTCAGCCCGCAAATCGATTCGTCAGCCGAGGGGTGTGTCCCCGGGCCGGACACAATGCCGGCGGTGCGACCGAGGGGGGCCGGGATGACACGGGACGAGTTGCTGCGGCTCTTGGCGGACGTGCGGGGTGGGGCCGTGGACGTGGAGGCGGCCGCCGCCCGGCTGGCCGAGCCGGCCGTCGGCGACCTCGGGTTCGCCACCCTCGACCTGCACCGGCGGGAGCGGTGCGGGTTCCCGGAGGTCGTGTTGGCCGAGGGGAAGACGGCCGAGTGGGTCGAGGGGGCGGTCCGGCGGCTGGCCGAGGCCGGCCAGGACGCCTTCGCCACCCGGGTCAGCCCGGCCCAGGCCGACCACCTGGCCCGCCACTTCCCCCAGGCCGACCAGGACCGGCTGGCCCGGACGTTCTGGCTGCCCGTCCCCGGCGACCGCCAGGCCCCGGACGGGAACGTCCTGGTCGTCACGGCCGGGACGGGTGACCTCCCCGTTGCTCAGGAGGCGGTCGTCACGGCCCGGGTGATGGGGGCGGCGGCCGAGCTGGTGGCCGACGTGGGGGTGGCCGGGGTTCACCGGGTCTTGCGGCACCGGGACAAGCTGGCCGCGGCGGACGTGGTGGTGGTGATCGCCGGGATGGACGGGGCCTTGCCGAGCGTAGTCGGCGGGCTGGTCGATTGCCCGGTGATCGCCTGCCCGACGAGCATCGGCTACGGGGCCGCGTTCGGCGGGGTGGCGGCGCTGTTGACCATGCTCAACAGTTGCTCGGCCGGCGTCACCGTGGTGAACATCGACGCCGGGTTCAAGGCCGGGTACGTCGCGGCCCTGTTCGTCCGCAAGCTCCGGCAGGCTCGGGTTATGAAACCGGGACGGTAGCTGCTGTGCTCCGTTAGAATCTTGGCGAGCGGGGGGCGTGAGCCCCCTGATGGTCAAACCATC
>JAIEQO010000498.1 GCA_019747655.1 Gemmataceae bacterium
CGAGTTTCCGGCCATTGTACTCGAAATGCTGGAAGGTGGCCGCCGACACCCCCAGCCCGCGGTCCCGCAGCCAGACCGTGCCGATCGACCCGTCGCCGGACGGGTGCCGCAGCCGGACCGGCCAGCCCCGTGACTCGCCCGGCGGGTGGCCGATGGCATACACGCTGCTCCCGCCGCCGTGCAAGAGCGCCGAGGTCACGCCCCAGTCTGTACGCAGCAACTCGGCCGCGCGGTCGAGGGCGTACCCCTTGCCGACCGCCCCGAGGTTGATCTCCAGCCCCGGCACCCGGTACTTCACCGACCGCGACTCGGGGTTGAGGATGACGTGCCGCATCCCGGTCCGGGCCATCGCGGCGTTGCGGTCCCGGGCCGCCGGCACCCGCCCCTCGCGCTGGAAGAAGCCCCACGCCTTGATGAGGGCACCGGTGGCGATGTCGAACGCGCCTTCCGTCTCGCGGGTCCAGCCGGCGCAGGCTTCGAGCAGGCCGAACAGCCGGCCTTCCACGACCACCGGCCCGGCGGCGGCCGCGGCGTTCAGCCGGGAAACCTCGCTGTGGTCGCGGTAGACGGTGAGCTGGTCTTCGAGGTCGTCGATGAGGTCGAGGGCGGCTTCTGCGGCCGGCACGGCATCCGGGGTGCCGTAGGGGAGGGCGATCTCGAACCGGGTGGCCATCGCCCGGCGGGAGACGCGGACCAGCGCGAACTCGGTCGGGGCGAGCGGCTCGTCGGCGAGGGCCGGCAAGGCCACGACCCCGACGGGGACCGGCGGCCGGCGGAGGAAACGGCGGCGGTTCATGCCGGCATCCGAAGTTCGCACCCGAAGGGGCGTCCGCGAATAGTCCGGGATGACGACCCCGGGCGGGGGCTGGTTCCGCGTCCGTCACCCCGAAGGGGTGTCCGGGAATAGCCCGGGGTGCCAACCCCGGGTATGATCGGCCCGATGTTCCGCAGCCCCGAAGGGGCGACCCTCGCCCCTCGAAAACCCCGACGGAGCCGCCCGTGCCGCAGTCCCTCGCCTCGGTCTACCTGCACGTCGTCTTCAGCACCAAGAACCGCGTACCGGCAATCACCCCGGACCTCCGGCCCCGGTTGTACCCGTACCTCGCCGGCATCGCGCTGGGCAGCGGCACCAAGTTGCTCGACGCCGGCGGGGTGGCCGACCACGTCCACCTGCTCGTCTCGCTCGGCCGCGAACTCACGATCGCCGACCTCGTCAAAACCCTCAAGGCCGGGTCGTCCCGGTGGGTTCATGATACGTTCCCGGGCCGCCGGGACTTCGCGTGGCAAGCCGGGTATGGGGCGTTCTCGGTCGGGTTCCCGGAACTCGGGGCCGTCCGGGCGTACATCGCCGGACAGGAGGAACACCACCGGGCCGCGTCGTTCCAGGACGAGTTCCGGGCGCTGCTCACCCGCCACGGGGTTGCGTGGGACGAGCGGTACGTCTGGGACTGACCGGGGCGGGTCGCCCCTTCGGGGCTCCGGGGTGTTTTGGAACCTCGTTCCCGGGGTTGTCACCCCGGGCTATTCCCGGTCGCCCCTTCGGGGCGGCAAAAATCACCGCGACTGGCGCCGAGACTCGCCCGAGTCAGACTGGCCCGATCTTGCCGACGGCTGTGGTGTACCACTCGCCGCAGACGCGAACCCAAATCGTGCGGAACGAAGTCGGCTCTGCCGCACCGTTATACCGCATCTCGGAGCGAACCACCGCCGCTGCCGCACCCCCGAATCGCTCGACCGTCGGCTCCCACCGCTCGACGGCGAACGCAACCAGTTCGACCGACCAAAGGTGACGGACAAACGCCCGGAAGGACTCGGTGGAACGCGACACAGACTCGGCCGAGGAGCGATATACGGGCAAGATCAGACTGCACAGTCCGTCCGCGTCGCGCGACTGCTCAAACCGTGCCTGCTCGGCCACCCGTTCGCGGAGAACGCGCTCTTCGCCCGGAGGCATCTCCATGCCCCGACGCCCCCGTGTCCGAACGTCACCCCTCGGCCATCTGGTCGTGGATCATCGGGTCGAGGTGCTTGGTGTTCCGCTCGACGGCCAGCACGATCGTC
>JAIEQO010000355.1 GCA_019747655.1 Gemmataceae bacterium
TCCTCCACATCGACCGGGAGAAGGAGAAGATCGCGCTCTCGCTCAAGCACAAGACCCCGAGCCCGTGGCAGAACATCGAGGCGAAGTACCCGGTCGGCACCCGCCACGAGGGCGAGGTGGTCAACATCATGCCGTACGGTGCGTTCGTGAAGCTCGAGCCCGGGATCGAGGGCCTCGTCCACATCAGCGAGATGTCGTGGGTCAAGCGGATCGCCGACCCGAAGGAGCTGGTCCAGATCGGCGACAAGGTCGAAGTTCAGGTGCTGAACATCAACCACGACAAGAAGGAAATCTCGCTCGGGATGAAGCAGTGCCAGAGCAACCCGTGGGGCGAGGTGGCCAAGAAGTACCCGCCCGGCACGGTCGTCAGCGGGGTCGTCCGGAACCTGACCAACTACGGGGCGTTCATCGAGATCGAGGAGGGGATCGACGGCCTCCTGCACGTCTCGGACATGAGCTGGACCCGCAAGGTGTCCAACCCGTCCGAGGTCGTCCAGAAGGGGCAGAAGGTCACCTGCCAGGTGCTCAGCGTCGACCAGGAGCGGAAGCGGGTCGCCCTGGGCCTGAAGCAGATGGCCAACGACCCGTGGGACGGCGACATCCCCGGCCGGTTCCAGCCCGGCCAGAAGGTCCGCGGGAAGGTCACGAAGCTGACCAACTTCGGGGTCTTCGTCGAGCTGGAGCCGGGGCTCGAAGGGCTGCTCCACATCTCCGAGCTGACCGACGCCAAGGTCGAGAGCCCGGAGGAGGTGGTCAAGGTCGGGGACGAGGTGGACGTCAAGGTCCTGCGGGTCGACACCAAGGACCGGAAGGTCGGGCTGTCGATGCGGAACGTGGACGACCCCACGGTCCCGGACGTGATCCCGGACATGCCGATCGAGGAGATGGAAGCCGAGGCCGCCGCGACGGCCGCGGCCCAGGCCCCGCCGCCGGGCCCGGCCGGGTCGAAGGCCGGCGGCAGGAGCAAGGGCGAGGAGAAGGACAAGGAGAAGAAGGACCTCCGCGGCGGGACCGGGGCGGCCGGGCCGCTGTTCCAGCTCCCGAAGGACGAGTAGCCCCAGCCGATCGACCGTCGGAGTGGTGAAATTCGCCCGCCCAAACACATGGGCGGGCGTACTTTTTCCCGGCGGCGATTCCGCTACCGACCTCCCGTTTCTTGCGAAACTTTTCGCCCCGACCGGCGCTCCCAAAGATATACGCCGGTAACGGGTTGCAATCCGTTAACGGCGGCGGGTCGGGCCGGGATCGCAAAAACCGGTTGAACTTCGCCCGGGGCTGAATTAAGGTCTTTCCGTGCCGGCGGAACCGCCCCCGCCCGAACCCGCCGTCCGGGTTGGGCCGGCCGTGCCTCCGGCGCCCGCTGCGATCCCCTTCCGCCGGGCGGCGGACCGCCGCCGCCATCCAGGTTCTCGTTCCCGCGGTCGATACGTCCCTGCGGGTCGGACCGCGTAGCCCGACGCGACCCGCCCGCCGACCCGGACGACCCCCGCGACAGGAAGCCCCGATGTCCCGACTCCGCCGCTACCGCCCGGACGTGGTCCAGTCGCCGCTGGAGACGTACCTGCGGGAGATCAACGAGACGGCGCTCTTGACGGCCGACCAGGAGAAGACCCTGGCCCGGGCGATCGCGGTCGGGGACACCGAGGCCCGGGACCGGATGGTCCGGGCGAACCTGCGGCTCGTCGTCAACATCGCCCGCGGGTACACCGGCAAGGGGCTCGCCCTGCAGGACCTGATCGAGGAGGGGAACCTGGGCCTGTTGCGGGCGGTCGAGGGGTTCGACCCGACGATGAACACGCGGTTTTCCACCTACGCCTCGTACTGGATCAAGCAGAGCATCAAGCGGGCCCTGGTGAACACCGCCAAGACGATCCGCATCCCGGCCTACATGGTGGAACTCCTGGCCAAGTGGCGGCGGGCGACGAACAAGCTGACCGACGAGCTCGGCCGCCCGCCGACCCACGAGGAGACGGCCAAATTCCTCGGCCTGCCGAAGAAGAAGCTGAACATCATCAAGAAGGCCATCCGGGTGTACAACTCGGCCCCCCAGACGGACCAGGGGGA
>JAIEQO010000492.1 GCA_019747655.1 Gemmataceae bacterium
CTCCAGCCGGCGGTCCGGGCACGACGCCGTACGGCTCCCCGCGTGCGGGGAGGATTATTACGGGTGGGCCCCCTTAGAGGCTCTGACAAAACCCCCGAATCGGCCTGTTTTCCAGCGGATTCGGGGGTTTTGTCAGAGCCTCTTAGGATGATAATCCCAGGTCAGACGAGCTGCAACGGACTACTAGGGGGAGGGGTTTCACGATCACGCCACCAGGAGCTGGTCGCACAGGACGAAGCTGGCCATCTGCCGGGGGCCGGCGTCGATGTGCTGGATGCCCCGGAGGTACGTCATGTCGTTCTGGAGGGCGGTGTCCCCGAGCCCGCTGGCCAGGAACTCCATCACCCCCATCCGGGCGATCACCCAGTCCGGGAAGTACCCGAGCAGGATGTAGGTGAGGGTGTTCCCGGCCCCCTTCACCCGGGCCCCGCTCACCTGCGTCGACCGGACCACCCGGGTGCCGTACAGCTCGGCCGGCGGGGCGGCCGCCGGCGACCCGGCGTCCCGGAACAGGAACGGCCCCTTGCCGTCGGCGGCGGTGACGGCGTCGGCCCGGCGGTTCATGAGCGCCGCGAACATCGGCTTCCGCATCACCCACGCCGTCGGGGCCTCGACCGCGTCCGGCAGCTTGGCCTCCATCAGGGCCACGTCGGCCGGCTGGAAGGTGTCGCCGTTGGCCCCCGTCACCCCGGCCGTGACCGTCCCGATCCCGGCGTAGGTGATGACCCCCTTGATCTGGGTCGCCCCGGACCCTTCGAGCATCGCCAGGTCGGCCCGCAGGGCGGCCGCCCGGGCCATGTCGTACCGGACCAGGGCCTCGGCGCTCGGGCTGGCGAACCGCAGCAGCTCGTTGTTCATCTTCACGAACACCCCGAGCTTCTTGGCCGTCAGGTCGAGCTTGTCGGTGGCCGGCTGGCTCTCGGTGATGGCCGTCCCCTCCCCCACCCAGTACGCGGTGGACGCGGCCGTCAGCTTGGGGAAGCTGACCCGGCCGTTCGGCGGTAACGCGACTTCCCGGGCCCCGGCGGTGGAAAAGACCTCCATCGCCCGCTGCAGCTCGATCAGCTCGCCCAGGACGAACTGCTGGACCAGGGTGCCGCCGTCGGTCAGCACCGTGGTGCCCAGGGCCTTCGACCGCAGGCCGGTCCGCCGGCCGATCCAGTCGGCCTCGTCCGGGTCGAACTTCTTGGCCTGGGCGGTCATCTTCTGCCGCAGCTCGTCGCGGAGTCGGAGGCCCTGCGGCTCGAACGCCGGCAGGTGGGCCGACGCCAGCGGGACGAGGAACGACTGCTGGCCGTGGTGGGGGTTGAACCCGTACCCGGCGTACAGGTCGCGGAGCTGGTGGTGGGTGTGGATTTCTTCCTTCGCCTGGTCGGGGCCGACGAACCCGAGGGCGTAGGCCGCCGCCTTCAGGACGCTGTACCCGGCCGAGTCCTGGCCGACCGGCCCGGACGTGGCCCACGGCACCCGCCGGTCGACCCGGGTGGCCCGGTCCACCGCCGTCTGGGTCTGCTGCTCGATGAACGTCACCAGCTCGTCCCGGGTCTGAAACTTGTCGTCGGAAACGGTCGCCGTCGCGGACATGGATCACCAGGGGTTAAGAGTCAGGAATCAGTCAGGATCGGCGGGGGGTTGGGGTGCCCCCTCCCCCCCTGTCGTTTGCGTTTGCCGTTGCGGCCGCCACGAAACGCTGGTCGGGCCGCGGTTTTCGTCACACTTCGGGGTTGCCGGAGGCCGACGATGCCGCCACGTTCGACCCCGAAAATTGTGACAACCTGTTGTCACTCGGGCGGTTGCGGGCGAGGCCGAGCGATCCCGGATACCGCCACGGTCGGGGTTCCGGAGACCCCTCCCCCCGGCCCCCTCCCCTACGAGGGGAGGGGGAGCAGGCGACCAGGGGTTTGCACCCCTGGCTACCGCCGGTCGCACCTCCGGTGCTCCGGGTGGTCCGATGCCTTGAGTCCCGGAGGGACGATCGCTTGTAGCCAGGGGTGCAAACCCCTGGCACCCATCCACCCCCCGCGGGGGGAGGGGGGACCAGACACAAGCCGACCGGTGGTTGCCCCCGC
>JAIEQO010000819.1 GCA_019747655.1 Gemmataceae bacterium
GGCGCGAGGGCCGGCGGTATCCCGGCCACGGTCGGCGGACCGCCCGCGGCCGCCCCGCTACCGGCTGCGACCCCGCCCGAGGCGACGCCGACCGCCCGGCCCGAGAACACGGCCGCCGGGCCGGCCCCGCCGTGGAAGCCGCCGGCCGCCAACATCCCCGGGCCGCCGGTCCCGGCCTTGCCCACTCTGCCGCCGAGTACCCCGCCGGGTGACGGGAAGAAATCGCAGCGGCCGGTCAAGCGGGGGGCCAACTTCGCCCTGGTCGACGCCCTCGACCGGCCGTGGAACCTGGCCACCAGCCGGCAGGGGTCGGTGGTGCTGGTCGAGTTCCTGACCACCACCTGCGGGCCGTGCAAGGCCGCTGTGCCGGGGCTGGTCGACGTGCAATCCCGGTACGCGGCCGACGGGCTGGAGCTGGTCGGGGTGGTGTGCGACGAGGCCCCGGTCCGGGACCGGCTCGACCGGGCCGAGAAGTACCGCCAGGCCCACCAGCTCAACTACGCCCTGTACGCCGAGCCGGGGCCGCTCCCCGGGGCGGTCCGGGACCGGCTCGGGGTGACGGCCTACCCGACGGCCGTGCTCCTCGACCCCGAGGGGAACGTGGCCTGGAAGGGCCACCCCGGCGACCGGTCGGCGATGGAGGCGGCGGTGCGGCGGGCGTTGGGGAAGTGACGGCGTCGGTGAAACCGACCCGGGGTTTCACCCCGGGCTATGTTGTGCCAGCCCTTCAGGCTGGAAAGAACCGGAGGGCCGCAGGCTGAAGGCCTGCCACAGCATAGCCCGGGGTGAAACCCCGGGTCACGATTGCTCCTGCCCGTTGTACCAGTCCAGCGCCGCCTTCATCCCGTCGCCGAACCCCACCCGCGGGGCGTACCCGAGCCGGGTCCGGGCCTTGGCGATCGAGAAGTCGAGGTTCAGCCCGGCGAACTTGAGCTGCGCCTGGGTCGCCCGCGGCGGGTGCGGCTTGCTCTTCTTGCGGAACACGCTCTCCCGCCAGTTGGCGATGAACCGGGCCAGCCAGACCGGCACCGACCCCTTCGGCCGCGGGGCCCCGATCCCGGCCGCCACCGCCTCGAAGAACATCCGCTTGGTCACGAACTCGCCGTCGGTGACGTTGAACACCTCGCCGACCGCCGCCGGGCTGTCCACCGCCAGCAGGATGGCGTCGACCAGGTTGCCGACGTAGGTGGTGTTCAGGGCGTACCGGCCGCGGGCGATGTAGATCACGCTCCGCTCCCGCAGCCGGGCCGCGATCCGCGGCAGGACCGAC
The DNA here is from genome assembly GCA_019747655.1 of Gemmataceae bacterium. GTDB lineage: Bacteria > Planctomycetota > Planctomycetia > Gemmatales > Gemmataceae > Urbifossiella. Next base: position 1,271 of record JAIEQO010000819.1, read on the forward strand.
CGGTCCCGCGGGCCGTACACGAACCCCGGCCGGAGGATCGTCACCGGCACCCGCTGCTTGCGGTGGTATTGGAGCGCCAGCCGCTCGGCCTCGACCTTCGACTGGGTGTACCCGTCGATGTGGCTCGCGGGTAAGGGCTCCGTCTCGTCGGTGCCGGAGTGGTGCCGGGCCTCGTACACCCCGAGCGTGCTGACCAGCACGAACCGGTCGAGCGGCTTGTCGAGCACCGCGTCGAGCAGGTGCCGCAGCCCCTCGACGTTCACCTTCCGGTAGTCGTCGACCGGGCCCCAGTCGCCGACCTTCGCCCCGCAGTGGATCACCACCTCGGCCCCGTCGGCGGCCCGCTTGACGGCGTCGGCGTCGGTCAGGTCGCCGCGGACGACCGCGGCCCCGAGCCGGCCGAGCAGGCCCGTGTCGCTCCCCTCCCGGGCCAGGGTCCGGACCCGGTCGCCGCGGGCGGCCAGCGCCTCGGCGACGTGCGACCCGACGAACCCGGTCGCGCCGGTGACGAGGTAGATACGGGGCATGGACGGACCTGGGGGGAGTGCGGGAGGTTGGTGTACCAGGGGTGCAAACCCCTGGTCTTCTTTCTCCCCCTCCCCCCCGGGGGCCTCTCGGCCCGCCCCCGTCGGCAATCTCACCCGGCCGGCTTGACAGAAAATCCCGCCGCGACTATCGGCCGGCCTCTCGCGCAGAAGCCGCCATGACCGCCCGGGACCGGGGGACCGCCCGATGACCTGTTGCCGCCGCCACCGCCCGGGCCTGCGAGCCGCCGTCCTGGCGGCCGCGGCCCTGCTCGCCGCGGCCG
>JAIEQO010000633.1 GCA_019747655.1 Gemmataceae bacterium
CGCGCAGGCGGCGAAGTGCTCGTGGTGGTCGTCCCCCTTCTTGTCGTCCGCAGTGGCGGTCCCGGCTCCGGCGAGGATGGCGGCCCCCGCCCCGATACCGGCCAGTACTTCTCGTCGATTCATGACAGTCTCCAGTTGTAAAGGATGACAGGCCCACTCCGCCCCGGAACGTCATGGACTCGTCTACCTATCATTGCCCAATGCCCACCCCAAGTAGGCGACATGCCCACCCCGGAGGTCACTCTCGCACCGCGCCGGCCGGCCAGTTGTCCTGACCGCCGGGCGGCGGTGCAGTCATTGGCTCATGTATCACCGCGCTCTCGCAACACGCGATGGGCGGCGAGAAAGCGATTGGCGATGTCTTCGCCTTCGCATCGGTCGGGTGTCATTCATCCCGAACAACAAGAACCGCCCGTGGCCTTGTTTTCCCCCGGCTTCGGCGCTGTGGTCTTCTGCATCACCTTCCCGCAGCACGAGGGTGCCTTCTGGTCGGCGGCAACCGTCTTGGTCATCCCACACGCGACACACTTGTAACTGGTTTGCGTTTCAACCACGGTCAACCCTCCACAATGACGTTCAAGCAGGCGGGAACCCAAAGGCTCTCCTTCGTTCCTCTTCCCGCGCTACTTGGACTGATCGGCCCAAAGCAGCTACTGTGCCGCGGCCAAACGTGGTCGTCCCGAGTGGCTTGTAACGCAAAACCACCCGCTGTTTTCGGGTATTCACGCGAATCGCCCGACAAGTCATGCCGACCGTCCGGCACGAGCAGTGTGCGGAATCGGCGCGCCCCCGAACCGCCGCCGCACAGTCACACGACCGCGAGTGACACACCTCGTAATCGCCGCCGCGAACATCCGGCCGGGGACGTGAGGGGAAGAGGCGTGATAAGTGCAAAGTCCCACCGGAACGGTAGAATGACACGCGGGGGAGCGGGCCGCCGCCTCGTCCGGGAACCCGAGGACGTGATGATGCCGACCATTGACGGCAAGCCCACTGATCAAGACCTACGGGCCAGCGAGACGCGGGCGGAGGCCATCCTGGCCACCACCGTCGATGCCGTTGTCGTCATCGACGAGCGGGGTATCGTCGAGACCGTCAACCCGGCCGCCGAGCGGATGTTCGGCTACGCCGCGGGCGAGGTGATCGGGCGGAACGTCAACGTCCTGATGCCCGACCCTTACCACCGGGAACACGACGGATATCTGGCGAATTACCTCCGGACGGGGCGGAAGAAGATCATCGGCATCGGCCGCGAGGTCGTCGGCCGGCGCAAGGACGGTACGGTCTTCCCCATGGACCTGGCCGTGAGCGAGGTTCGGGTCGGGGAGCACCGGGCCTTCGTCGGCATCGTCCGCGACATCACCGCGCGCAAGCAGGCCGAGGAGGCGCTGCGGGACAGCCACCGGCAATTGGAGCAGGCCCTGGCCGCGTTGCAGGCGCAGGGGGAAGAGGTCAAGGTGATGTCCCGGCAACTCTGGCAGGCCGCGAAGCTGGCCGCGGTGGGGGAGTTGGCCGCCAGCATCGCCCACGAGTTGAACAACCCGCTGGCGATCGTCGGCCTGCGCGTCGAGTCCGTTCTGGCCCAGACCGACGCCGATGACCCCCGGCGGCGGGAGTTGGAGGTCGCCGAGCAGGAGTTGGACCGGATGGCCCACCTGGTGGCCAACCTGCTCCAGTTCAGCCGCCACGGTCCGCAGCGAGCATCCTCCGTGGACGTGGGCGAGGATCTCGGCAAGACGCTCGAACTGGTGCAGCACTACTTCCGCAGCCGCCGCATCGCGGTCGTGCAGGAACTGGCCCCGGACGTGCCGGTGATTCAGGCTGACCGCCAGATCTTGCGGCAGGTCTTCCTGAACCTGCTCACGAACGCCGGCGACGCCATGCCCGACGGCGGGACACTGACCCTGCGTCTGGCCCGCGGCTTCCTTGAGGACGGACGGCCGGGAGTGATACTGGAGTTCGCCGACACCGGATCGGGCATCTCGGCCGAACACCTGCCGCGGGTCATGGAGCCGTTCTTCACCACCAAGGAGGAGGGCAAGGGGACCGGGCTGGGGCTGGCCATCTGCCGGCGGGCCGT
>JAIEQO010000564.1 GCA_019747655.1 Gemmataceae bacterium
GCCGGGATGCGTTTGAGTTTTCCGTCCTCTTTGGTGACGATGTACCACTTAGCGGACTCCTCCCGAACCTTGCTTGCCCCGGGGGTGTCAGGTAAGACACGGTTGCCGGCCCCGTCTAGCCAACGGGTTGTCGTGATCTTCTTGAGGGTGGCCACGGCGATTTCTCCGAGGGTGTGAGTCGAGTCTGGTTGTCACCGCGGTTGTCACTCTAGCTCTCTCCCGGTGGCGAGTCCAGGCAAGTAGCGTCTCGGGTGCGAGAGGGCGTGATGCGGGCGAAGTGCTTGCAGAACAAGGCTTTTGGCGGCTGATGTCCGCGGATGTCTCTCGGTGTCTAGGAACCCGGACTCGCCTTTGTAAAGCGCGGGTCGTAGGTTCGAGTCCCTCCGCGAGCTTTCCGGGGGCGGCCGGGGCCGATACAACGAGGGGTGCCGGGTAGGTGGCAGAGTGGTCAATTGCACCAGACTGTAAATCTGGCCGCGAAAGCGTTCGGGGGTTCGAATCCCTCCCTACCCATTTCAGTTTCGAGTTTCGAGTTTGAAGTTTCGAGTGAGTAAGACAGGCCCGCCCTCGGTCAACTCGGGACTTTGAACTCGAAACTCGAAACTTCCCGAACGCGGGTGTAGCTCAACGGTAGAGCGCTAGCCTTCCAAGCTAGCTGTTGCGGGTTCAAATCCCGTCGCCCGCTCTGGCCGGGGCCGTCCGGCCGCCGTATCATTCCCCGGGTCGGCTTTCCGGCCCCGGGCCGCCGACCGCCGGTGCTGTAGCTCAGCTGGTAGAGCACCTCCTTGGTAAGGAGGAGGTCATGGGTTCAAGTCCCATCAGCACCTCTCGGACCCGACCGCGACCCCACCGGCCTGACGGGCGACCCGCCCGGCCCCCGTCCCGGTGACGGGGGCCGGCCCCCCGGACCGCCGCACACACGAACCAGGACCCGCCGTCGGCATCTCGACCGGGGCGTCACCTGCGAGGAGCAAGGAGCGATGGCTAAGGGCACCTTCGAGCGGACCAAGCCGCACGTCAACGTCGGCACCATCGGGCACATCGACCACGGCAAGACGACCACCACCGCGGCGATCATGGCCCGGAACGCCCACATCAACAAGCTGAAGGAGTTCAAGACCTACAGCGAGATCGCCAAGGGCGGGATCGTCCGGGACGCCAACAAGACGGTCACCATCGCCGTCTCCCACGTCGAGTACGAGTCGAACGACCGGACCTACGCGAACAGCGGGGCCCTGCCGTACAAGGACCTGCTCGACTACCCGGGGCTCGACGCGATCGACTACGCCCAGCCGGTCAAGGGCCGGCACTACGCCCACATCGACTGCCCCGGGCACGCCGACTACATCAAGAACATGATCACCGGGGCCGCCCAGATGGACGCGGCCATCCTGGTGGTCGCGGCCGACGACGGCCCGATGCCCCAGACCCGGGAGCACATCCTGCTGGCCAAGCAGGTCGGCGTCCCGCGGATGGTCGTCTACCTGAACAAGTGCGACAAGGCCGACCCGGAGCTGATCCCGCTGGTCGTCATGGAGTTGCGGGACCTGCTCAACAAGTACGAGTTCAAGGGCGACGAGATCCCGATCGTCTACGGCCGGTCGAAGGAGGCGCTGGAAAACCCGAACACCGACAACCCCGGGTCGCTGTCGGTCGACGCCCTGATGTTCGCCCTGGACACCTACGTCCCCCTCCCCCAGCGGGAGGAGGACAAGCCGTTCCTGATGTCGGTCGAGGACGTGTTCTCGATCAAGGGGCGGGGGACGGTGGCCACCGGGCGGGTCGAGCGGGGCCAGGCCAAGGTCGGCGACGAGGTCGAGATCATCGGCCTGCGGAAGGACAACGTGAAGACCGTCCTGACCGGCATCGAGATGTTCCAGAAGACCCTGGACAAGGCCATCGCCGGGGACAACGTCGGGGCCCTCCTGCGGGGGATCGAGCGGGACGGGATCGAGCGGGGGCAGGTCATCGCCAAGCCCGGGTCGATCACCCCGCACACCAAGTTCGACGCCAACATCTACGTCCTGTCGAAGGACGAGGGCGGCCGGCACACCCCGTTCTTCAGCGGGTACAAGCCGCAGTTCTA
>JAIEQO010000497.1 GCA_019747655.1 Gemmataceae bacterium
TCCCGTTGCTCCTCATCCGAAAGAGATTACGAGCCGGCTCCGAGTTGGATAGCCTTGCTTACCTGCCGGTCAGTAAGGTAATCCCGGCCGCGGCCAGCATACCGGAGGGTGAGGCCGCAGTGGGCGTCGTGCCGGCCGCCGTTCTGCCGACGACCGGCCCCGCGCCGGCTGGCCCGCTCACCATCGCAGATTTGGAGCAACTCGCCCTCGCCCACAACCCGACCCTCGTTCAGGCCGCCACGTTCATCGACGCGGCCCGCGGGAAAGCCCTCCAGGCCGGACTCCCGTACAACCCGACGGCCGGAATCGTCGGCGAGAACATCGGAGCCGACCGGACGGCCGGGGAGTGGACGTGGTTCTCCCTCCAGCAACAGATCGTGACCGGGGGAAAACTCCGGCTCAGTCGGCTGAAGTACGAGCAGGAGGCCGAACTCGCGGAGATCCAGGCTCAGGCCCAGCGGATGAAGGTGGTCAACGGGCTGACCGCCGCGTACTTCGATGTCCTCGCGGCCCAGCGGACGGTCGAGAACGACCGGCGGCTGTCCGAGATCGCCGAGGAGTCGGTCAAGACGACCGAACAGCTTCTCAACCTCGGCCAGGCGAACCAGCAAGACCTCCTCCAGGCCCAGGTCGAGGCGTCCCAAGCGCGAGTCGCAGTCCGGACCGCCGAGGCGCGGCTCCGCCAGGACTGGGTCCACTTGGCCACCCTGGTCGGCGTCCCCGACCTCCCGCAGCAGCCGCTCGTCGGCCAGTTGGAGCCGGACGGCCCGACGCTCGACCGGGACGAGTCCTTGGCCCGGCTGCTCCAAGATAGCCCCGAACTTGCGTTCGCGGTGACCAAGGTGCAGCAGGACCAAACCCAGCTTCAGCGGGAGCGGCGGGAGCCGATCCCGAACGTGACCGTCCGCGGGGGCGTCGGGTATAACTACGAGACCCGGAACCCGACGGCGCAGGTGGGCCTCTCCCTCCCCCTGCCGCTGTTCGATCGCAACCAAGGGACTGTCCGCCAGGCGGCGGCCGACCTGACCCGGTCCCACGCCGAGGTGACCCGGGTCCAGCTCGACCTCCAGCGGCGGTTCGCGGATGCGTTCACCCGCTACCAGACTTCCCGGGACGAGGTGGAAAACTTCCGCGACCAAGTGCTGCCGAAGGCCAAGAAGGCGGTCGAGTTGTACGAGGAGCAACTCAAGGCCCGTCGGGCAGCGTTCCCACAGGTGCTGGTCGCCCGGCGGACGGTGTACCAGTTGAACGACGAGTACAGCAAGTCGCTCGTGCAGTTCCGCCGGGCCGAGGTCGAAATCCGCGGGCTGCTGCTGGTGGACGGGCTGACCGCCCCGTCGAACCCGACCCCGCCGGGCCACATCAACGCCACGCCGAAGCCGCGGTAGGGTGACGAGCAGGGGCGGGTGGCAATCAACCACCCGCCCCCGGCCTGATGCAAGCCCCCCGGCTCATTGTGGCCGCCGCGGGAACCCACAGGTCATCGGCGGTGGACGGCCTTCACCGGGTTGGCCAATCCGGGTGCCCTTCGACTCGATTTAGTACCACTCGCTTAGCCAGCCCCGCATCAACGCGATCTCGGCCGTCTGAGCCTCCACGATGTCCTCACACAACTCGACCAGGTCCTCGTGGTAGGCCCGGTCGATGCAGCGCTCGCCTTCCCGGACGGCCGTCCGGTGGTGGCGGATCATCATCTCCAGGAACGCGACCTCGAACTTGGCCCCGTCCAAGCTGGCCATCTTCTCGATCTGCCGCTCCATCTGCCGGGTCATGCGGGGCTCGTACTCGATCCCGTACCAGTCCTCCAGCCAGCCCTGCATGGTCTCGATCTCGGCCGTCTGGGCCGCGATGATCCGGTCGCACAGGTCGATCAGGTCGTCGTGGACGGCCCGGTCCTCGCACAGCATGGCCATCTCGACGGCCATGGCGTGGTGGTCGATCATGCCCTTCAAGAAGTCGGCCTCGAACCGAGCCTGCTGCTTGGTCGGGGCCGGACCGTCGGCGCGGGCGGTCGCGGCGCACAGGCCGACGGCGAAGGCCACGGCAACGAGCCGACGGCCTGCTTGTGTAATCTTGTCCATAAAATTCCCTTC
>JAIEQO010000016.1 GCA_019747655.1 Gemmataceae bacterium
AATCCCGGGCCCGTGGCTACCCCAATCGGCCCAAGCCCGCGGAGCCCCGAAGGGGCGTCCGGGAATAGCCCGGGGTGACAACCCCGGGTACGGGTCGCGGGCAGAAAACCAGAGCCCCGAAGGGGCGACCCTCGCTCGGGCGGGTCGCCCCTTCGGGGCTCTTGGGTTGTGTGTTGTCGGCCACCCGGGGCTGACGCCCCGGGCTATTCCCGGACGCCCCTTCGGGGCGACGGAGGACCGGGCCACGCACCGGCCCATCACCACACTACCCCTTGTACCACTCCAGCGTCCGCCGCAGCCCGTCCTCGAAGCGGACCGTCGGCTTGTACCCGAGGTCGGCGGTGATCCGGCCGATCCGGGCCTTCGAGAACCGCACGTCCCCGGTCCGGGGCGGGCCGAACGTCGGCTTCGCGTCGGTCCCGAGCAGCTTGTTGAGCGCGGCGATCAGTTCCAGCACCGTCACGCTCCCGCCGGTGCCCACGTTGTACACCCGCCCCGAAACGCCCGGGGTGTCGGCCGCCAGCATCAGGGCCTTCGCCACGTCCGTCACCGACACGAAGTCCCGCGACTGGAGGCCGTCCCCGTGGACGGTCGGGGCCCGGCCGGCGGTCAGCATCGCGGTGAAGATGGCGATCACCCCGGAGTACGGACTGTCCGCCCGCTGGCGGGGGCCGTACACGTTGAAGAACCGCAGCCGGACGGTTTCCAGCGGGTACACGGCCGCGAACGCCTGGCAGTAGAACTCGCCGGCCAGCTTCGCCGCGGCGTACGGCGACAGGGCGCACAGCGGCGTGTCCTCGTCCTGCCCGGCCGGGTCGTCGGCCCCGCCGTAGGCGCTGGCGCTGCCGGCGTACACCACCCGCCGCACCCCCGCCTTGCGGGCCGCGTCCAGGACGTGCAGGGTGCCGGTACTGTTGACCGCGTGGTTGAGCGGCGGGTCCTCGACGCTCTTGGCCACCGACGCCAGCGCCCCGAGGTGGTACACCACCTCGCACCCCGCGACCGCCCGGGCCACCGCCGCCGGGTCGGTCAGCGTCCCCTCGACCACCTCCGGGGCCGGGGTGATGTGGGCCAGGTTCGCCCGCAACCCGGTGCTGAAGTCGTCGAACACCCGGACCGGCCGGCCGGCCGCGGCGAGGGCCTCGCACAGGTGCGACCCGATGAACCCGGCCCCGCCCGTCACCAGACTCGTCCCCGGCATGACACCCCCGCCCGCCGACCAAAGGGAAAGACCACCCGGTAAACCGGGTGGTCTTCACGAACAACCCCAAACTTAGGACACGATCGGGCGTGTGACGACCGGACCGCGTGTCAGAACTTTCCCGCCGGCAGCGGCGGCAGGGCGGTCGGGATGGTCGGCAACGTGGCACCCCTGGACGCCCCCCGCGGCCCGTCCCCGCCCGGCGGGGCCTTGGGCGGGTCGACCTTCGGCAGGGTCTTCGGGATGTCGACCTTCGGCACGTCGGTCTTCGGGAGGTCGGTCTTGGGCAGGTCGGTCTTGGGCAGCTCCGCCCCCTTCGTGCCGGTCCCGTTCCCCTTCGGGTTGATCGGCTGGTCGCTCCCCTTCCCCTTCGGGTCGGTGCCGTCGCCGGCCGGCCGGGGGTCGGGCAGCGCGGCCGTCTTCGGGGCCTTCGGCCCGGGCGGCGGTTCCGGGGCCCCGGCGTACGGCAGCGGGCAAACGTCCTCCCACCGGTTCCACTGGGTCGGGAAGTACCCGAAGCAGGCCCCGGGGGCCAGGGTGGGGACGGTCGGCCGGTGCCGGAAGCCGATCCCGAACCGCCCGTTCAGGCAGGTCGGACAGTCCGACCCGTGCCGGGTGAAGTGCTTCTCGCAGTTCCCGTCGGCGCACGCGGACCCGGTGGCGGTCCCGTGCCCGGCGCCCCGGAAGACCGGGCCGTCCCCGGCCGCGGCCGAGGTCGCGGCCAGGGTGAGTGCCAGGGCCGGCAGGCCCCGCCGGACGGAGCGGACGGTCATCGGACGACTCCTTTCACCTGTCGGGGCACAGGCGTCCTGCCTGTGCGGGGCCGCACGGTCGAGCCCGCCGGCCGTCCCGCGTTACCCAACCGATCGGCCGCCCCCGGCCGCCCGAGCCAACTTCCTC
>JAIEQO010000539.1 GCA_019747655.1 Gemmataceae bacterium
CGGTCGGAAAGGTCGCGGCCGTGCATGCGAAGTTAGAGGCACGACCACCCTCCACCGATTCAGCAGACAGAGCCTAAGCCGGCCTGTGATTTGCACCGGGGTTCCCGCCAGGAGGCACCCCGATGAACCCCGACACCTCTGCGACCGACAACCCGGTGACGGCCGAGCTGCCCGACCCGGGCACCGGCGTACCCCCCGGCAACGACCCCGGCGGGGCCCACTCGAAGGGCTACGGGGCCGACCCCGACACCCACACCCCGCCGCTCCCGGACCCGATCCCGCTGGCCGCGGACCCCCCGAAGGGCATCCACGTTCCCGAGCGGGACGACGGCGTCCAGGCCACCGGCCGGGCCGCCCCGCAGCCGGGCGACAAGGTGGTCAGCGGGCCGTCCTGACGGCTACGACGGCCGGCCGGCGGCCGCTTCCGCGGCCGCGTGGACCAGCCGCCACATCTCGTCGACCACACGTAGCAAGTCGTGCGGGTCCACCGGCTTAACGAGGTGCAGCGCGAACCCGGCCGCGTCGGTCCGGGCGTAGGACTCGTCGTTGCTCATGGCCGTTACCGCGACCATCAGCACCGGCCGGCCGGCGGCCTCGGCCCGCAGCCGGGCGGCCAGTTCGTCCCCGTCCATGTCCGGCATGTGGAGGTCGATCAGGCAGACATCCGGGGCCCATTCCCGGGCCAGGCAGAGGGCCGACCGGCCGTCGTAGCAGGCCCGCGGGTCGAAGCCGACCACCCGCAGGAGTTCGGCCTCGGAGTCGGCCGCATCCCGGTTGTCGTCGACGCACAGCACTCGGGGGCGAGCTTCGGTATTCACCACGTCCTCCCCGCGGGCGTCCAGCCGGGGAGGGGTTTGGCAAAGTCCATGCCGTACACATCTGACCGGACCGATCGGCCAGGGAACGGAACGCGGTGAGTGGTGGTGTCGGACGTCCGGAAATGAAGTGTCCCGCCGGGGTCCTGCTTGGTGTCGCCCATTCACCAAGCGTCCCACCGGCGGGACACCACTACTCTACGCATTGACCACACGCCGCGTCATCCGCGTGCCCGGTCTTCTTCGGTGATTAAAGTATAAATTTGGTCAGATCGTCCCGCTGGACGATCGGGCCGAGCTTCTGCTTGACGAACCCGGCGTCCACCACCACCCGCTTGTCGGCCAGGTCCGGGCCGTCGTAGCTCACTTCTTCGACCACCTTCTCCATGATCGTGTGGAGCCGCCGGGCCCCGATGTTCTGGGCCGTCCGGTTCACCTCGAACGCCGTCTCGGCCAGCGCCTCCACCCCGTCCGGGGTGAACACGAGGTCCACGCCCTCCGTCTTCAACAGCTCGGCGTACTGCTTGGTCAGGGCGTGCTTCGGCTCGGTCAGCACCCGCAGGAAGTCGTCCCGGCTGAGGTCGGTCAGCTCGACCCGGATCGGGAACCGGCCTTGCAATTCGGGCATCAGGTCGGCCGGTTTGGAGACGTGGAACGCCCCGGCGGCGATGAACAGGACGTGGTCCGTCTTGACCGGCCCGTGCTTGGTGTTCACCGTCGTGCCTTCGACTACGGGCAGTAGGTCACGTTGGACCCCCTGGCGGGACACGTCCGGCCCCTTGCCGGACTCCGGCCCGCACACCTTGTCGATCTCGTCCAGGAAGACGATGCCGTCGTTCTCGGCCCGGGCGACGGCCTGCTCGGCCACCGCCGCCCGGTCGATGAGCGCCTCCGTCTCCTGCTCGGTCAGCACCTTCCGGGCGTCCCGGATGGTCATCGTCCGGGGCTGGCCGCCGCCCTTGGGCATGATCCGGTCGAACATCGACTGGAGGTCCACGTCCATGTTCTCCATCCCCATGTTGGAGAAGATTTGCACCGGGACGGCCCGCTGCTCGACGCTCAGCTCGACCTGCCGGTCTTCGAGGTCGCCGGCCTCCAGCTTGGCCTTCATCTTCTCCCGGGTCCGGGTCCGCCGCTCCTCGTCCTCGTTCTCCTGGTCCGGCTCCCACGGGGTCGTCTTGACCGGCGGCACGAGCAGGTCGAGGAGCCGGTCGTTGACCTTCTCCTTGGCCTTCTCCCGGACCGTCTCCCGCATCTCGGCCTTGACCAGCCCGACGGCCGCCTCGGTCAGGTCGCGGAC
>JAIEQO010000299.1 GCA_019747655.1 Gemmataceae bacterium
CGAACAGTTGGGGTTGCATGACCCATTATTCGCACCCGAACCGCACCGAAAAAGACCTCCCGTGCCCCTGCACTAGGACCCACTGGGGGCAAACGGCGATGGGGGCTTCGGAATCGACCCACAGGTAAGCCCCCTTCCCACTGACCGACGGGGGGAGCACAAGCCCCGAATCGTCCGCCCGGATGTCGATGCCCGGCCAACAGCCGACGGGGGACGGGACACGGCCGACGCCTTCCGGCTTGCGAAAGAACAGATGCCGGCCACCGCCACCGGTGATGGCCGTGAGGGTCGGTGACTGGCCGCGAACGGCCGCGAGCCGATCCCACTCGGCCAACCCGTAAGCCTCCACGTCCACCACGATCAGCCCGGACGGCCCGGGGTGCAACCCGATGTTGGCCGTCCCTTTCCAGCCCCGGCGGATGGCGTGGGGGTCAACGGTAGCCGACCGGTAGCCGCTCGGGAACAGGTCCCGGGACGGTAGGGGGTGCTTGCCGGCGTGCGGGCAGAGGGGCGGGACGTGCCGCTTGTCCCCCTTGCACCAACACACGCCGGCCTCATCGACCGACCAGACCGGGTAGACGTGCCAGCCCTTCCGGGCGTAGCCTAACGAAAAATCGCACAACGACCGATACATTACAGTGGCCTCCGTGTCGGGGGTTAAGGGTGTAGGCTGAGCGGACGCCGGGGGCAGACACCCCCGGCGTTCGGCGTTTACGGGCGACCGATTAGTTAGGCGGGCGGCTTCATGACCGAAGTGACGGACGGCTTGCCGCCTTGCTTGCCGGCCTCCACCTTGAGGCCGTAGGTCTTCCCGACGGCCGGCTTGAGGCTCAGGTTGGACCCCGGGTCAAGCTTCGGGAGGCCGAGCAAGCCCTTGAGCAAGCGGCCGAGCTTGTTACCCTCCGTCGGCCGGTGAGGGCTGCCGTCGGCGTTCACCGTGTCACAGAGGCAGGAAGCCGCCTTGCCCTGATGCTCACCGGCCGTCACCTTCCACTTGAACCGGAGTAGGTCCGGCTTGCCTTCGGCCGGATTCCCGGGCATCCGCTCGGCCCCCACGAACTCCCCCCAGTAGTCTCCGGGCGGCGGGTAGCTCCCGCCCGGCTCACCGACCACGAACTCATACACGCCGTCATCCTGACCGTTCATACTGACTCCATCCAGAAGTTAAGGGTTTGGCCGTCACCGCCCCCGACGGCCGTGGGGGTGTTCCCATCACGAACCGGCTACCGGCTGTTCCGCCTTCCCGTTCGGAAGGCCGGACAGGTAGTCCGCCAACGCCTGTTCGCTGACCCGCCAGTGCCGGCCGACCATCACGCCGGTAAGCCTCCCGTCCCGGAGCATCCGCCACACCGTCTCCCGGCTCAACGCCATCCGCTCCATCACCTGTTCCACCTTGAGCAGTCCCATCCGCTGTCCCTCCGTGTTGACCGGCCCCGACCGTCGGGGCCTGTACCTATAAATCGCCGGGGGGGATAATTCGCATTAACTCCAGAGCAATTTTCTTCAAGCCGGGGTGGGTCGGTAGCCGACGGGGGCGGCCGGGGCCGGGGCCGGGATCGGGGGCCGATGGGAAGATGGCCCCAACTGCCGCGGCCGGTCACGACCCGTGTTGAACCGCCCGGGAAACTTCCGACCGGTCGCCGTCATACGCTCCGGCCTCCCACGCACGAGAAAATCCCGTGTGCATAGGGTCCCCCCTACCCGCCCCCGTTTGCCCGCCGCCCGCCCGGGCGGTCCGGGACCGCTCCCCGGGGCAGTGAATGGGGCAGTGAAATACCCCGAAAAGGGGCAGTGAAAGGGGTGTTCGGGGCAGTGAAAGGGGGGTAAGATGGGGTCAGCCCTTCCCCTCCGGCAGACCGGGGGACGGGCCGTAACCGTTGGCCGGTCAAGGCGTTTTGGTTGCGGGGCGGGACGGGTTCGGCCGAAGGCCGGAACCCCCTTCCCCTCGACTCAAAATCGAGCGCCCCAAAGGCGTGTGGGTTCGACTCCCACCTTGGCCACCTGATCTCCTGTCCATTAATCGTCAGAGGCCGACAGCAGCCGCCTAGAGGCTGTTGTGAATCTAAGCCTCTGAGGCCGCACTCTTTCCGGGTATGGGCACGACCCGGAAGCCGTACCCGA
>JAIEQO010000266.1 GCA_019747655.1 Gemmataceae bacterium
GCCCCCTCGTTGGTCAGCTTCGACAGGTCGGCCTGGGCGGCCAGCCCGAAGTCGGTCAGGTGCGGCCGGCCGGCGGCGTCGACCAGGACGTTCGCCGGCTTGATGTCCCGGTGGACCACCCCGGCGTCGTGGGCGGCGGCGACCGCGTCGGCCAACTGCCGGACCAAAAGGGCCGCCTTCGCCGGGTCCATCCCGCCCTCGGGGATGGCGTCGGCCAGCGGCCGGCCGTCGATGAACGCGGCCGCGATGTAGAACCGGTCGCCGTCCCGGCCGGCGTCGTAGACCGACACGATGTTCGGGTGGGACAGCCCGGCCGCGGCCTGGGCTTCCCGCAAAAACCGCTCGGCGTGCTTCGGGTTGGCCAGGGCCCCGGGGTTCGGGACCTTGAGGGCGACGTGCCGCTTGAGCTGGGGGTCGTAGGCCTTGTAGACGGTCCCGAACGCCCCGGCCCCGAGCCGGCCGACCAGGACGTACCGGCCGACGGTCTCGTTCGGGGCGGGCGGGGTCATGGGCGACGGTCCCGGTCGGGTGGCGGGGCGAACGGTTCGGCCGGTTGAGTGTACCGGTCCGCGGGCGGGCGGTGAAGTCCCGGGCGGCCGGAACCGGGCCGGGAAAAATTCCGGAAGTGGTGTTGACACGGGCCGGCCGGCCGGTCAGTATAACCGTCGAGTTCTGCCTCTTCTCTGTTCCGGCCCCACCGTTCTGAGGCGCAAGCCGAGGAACGGTGGGGTTTTTTTAGGGCCACACGTCCGGCCTCGGCCCCTTGACCTTGTCCCGAGCCCCGGTGCTGTCCTACCCTGCGGCCCTTCCCCACGAAGGACCGCCGATGGCCCCGCCCCCGCCGCCCCCCGACCGCCTCGCCCGGGCCGTAGTGGGGCTCGTCGGGCTGGTCGGTCGATACCCCCGGGCCACCCTCCTCGCCGGGATCGGGCTGGTCGCCCTGTCGGTCGTCGCCGCGACCCGGCTGGAGTACCACACCCAGCGGAACGACCTCCTCGCCGCCGACAAGCCGTGCCAGCAGCGGTGGCAAAAGTACCTCGACGCGTTCGGCGACGACGAGGACATGGTGGTCGTGGTCGAGGGGGCCGACCGCGGGCGGATGCAAGCTGCGTTGGATGCGGTGGCCGAGCGGGTCAAGGCCCGGCCCGACCTGTTCGACCGGGTGTTCCACCGGGTCGACCTGCGCGGCCTGCACGGCCGGGCGCTCTTGTTCCTCCCGCCGGACCAGTTGGAGGCGGTCCGCGGCCGGGTCGAGCGGATGGCCCCGCTGCTCGGGCCGCTCGCCCCGCTGGCCTGGCTGCGGCTGAACGCCGAGTCGCTGCTCGGACAGGCGGCCGCGACCCTCCGTGGTGCCGAACGGAGCGACGCCGACGCGGACCTGCTGGCCCAGCTCCCGGCCGTCCTCCGGTCGGCCGCCGCCACCCTCGGCGACCCGGCCGCGTACCGCAACCCGTGGGCCCTGGCCGGGCCGCGGACCGCGGACCGCGAGGCCGAACGCCAACTCGCCGAGCCGCAATACTTCTTCACCCCCGACGGCTCGCTCGGCATGCTCCTGTGCCGGCCGAAGCTGGCCGGGCAGTCGTTCACCCCGGCGAAGGAAGCGAACGACGCGATGCGGGCGGTCCTGGCCGACGCCGGCCGGGACTTCCCCGACCTCCGGTTCGGGCTGACCGGGTTGCCGGTCCTCGAAACCGACGAGATGGTCCTGTCGGACGAGGACTCCCAGCGGGCGGCGTGGCTGGCCCTGGCCGGGGTGGCGGCCCTGTACTTCGTCGTCTACCGCGGCTTCCGCTACCCGCTGTTGACCGTCGGGTCGCTGGCCGTCGGGACGGCCTGGGCCCTGGGCTGGGCGGCGGTCACGGTCGGCCACCTCAACATCCTGTCGGCCACGTTCGCGGTCATGCTGATCGGGCTGGGCGACTACGGCGTACTCTGGGTGGCACGGTACGACGAAGAGCGGCGGGCCGGGCTGTCGGTCGATGCCGCGATGCGGGCGACGGCGGCCCACGCCGGGCCGGGGGTGGTGACGGCCGCCCTGTCGACGGCGGTGGCGTTCTTCGCCACCATGCTGGCCGACTTCCGGGCGGTGGCCGAACTCGGCTGGCTCGCCGGCTGCGGGGTCC
>JAIEQO010000287.1 GCA_019747655.1 Gemmataceae bacterium
CGGCCCGCCCGCCGTCCGGCCCGGCCGCCTCCCCGGCGGCCAGCGCCCGGAGCCGCTCCGGGGCCAAAAACGGGAGCGTCCCGCCGGTCCCGGCGGGGGCCCCGTCGGCCGGGGCCGCCAGGTTGAAGTCGATCAGGTACGGGTGCCCGCCGGGGGCCAGGACGACGTTCGACGGCTTCAGGTCGCCGTGCTCCCGGCCCTTGCCGTGGAGGTACGCCAGGGCGTCGGCCACCCGGGCGGCGACGGCCGCCACCCCCACCGGGTACGGCTCGCCCGGCCGGACCACCCCGCGGCCGCCCCCGGCCGGGGCGAACACGGCCGCCGCCGCGGCGTCCAGGAATAGCTCCCCGGACCGCCGGACCCCCTTCTGGAAGAAGGCGTCCTCCCGCACGTCCTCCAGGGTGACGGCCCCGAGCAGCGGCATGCAGACGGCGTTGAGCCCGCCGACCCGCCCGGCCCAGTACACGTCGGTGATGTGCGGGTGGGAGAGCGGCCCGAGGGCCCGCCCCTCCCCGCCCCGGGTGGGCGAGAGCTTGAGCACGCAGTTCCGGTCGGTCCCCGGGTCGTACGCCAGGTACGCCCGGGCGAACGTCCCCCGGCCCATCTCGGCCCGGACGGTCAGCCCGGCGACCTCGGCCCCGGGGGCCGGCCACTCGACCGGCTCGGCGGCCAGCAGGTCCGGGTTGTCGGCCAGCAGCTTGTGGGCCCGCAGGACGTTGAACAGGCTCGACCGGTAGGCCGGCATCCGGCGGCAGAAGGCGGCCGGGTCCGGGGCCGCCCCCCGCTCCTCCCGGAGGCAGAACTCCTCGTAGGCCAGCTCGACGACGACCGACTTGAACCGCAGCAGGAACGGGTGGGCGGCCAGGGCGGCGGCGGTGTCCGGGGCGGCCCCGTCCCGCCACGCCCGCTTGACCGCGGCGGCGGCCCGGGCGGCCTCGGCGGCCGGGAGTTCGACGGCCGGGGTACGCGTCATGCCCCCTCCCCCCCGATCAGGTCCTTCAGCCGGCGGACGACCCGCTCGACCGTCCGCACCCCCAGCCCGGTCCGCTCGGCGATCTCGGCGTGCGAGTACCCGTCCCGCAGCCGGTCCAGCACGACCCGGTGGCCGGCCGGCAGGTGGGCCGCCAGCCGGGCCAGGGCGTCGTTCCCGGCCGCCCACTGGCTCGGGGACGGGGCCCGGTCCGGGGCGTCCCCGCCGGCCCCCGCCAGCGCCACCTCCCGGGCCAGGTCCCGGCGGGCCGTCCCCAGCCGCGACCGGGCGGCGTCGGCCACCTTGTTCGCCGCCACCCGGGCCAGGAACCCGACCAGCGACTCGGCCGACGGGAACCGGCACCGGTCGGCCGGCAGGGCGACCACCGAGGCCCACACGTCTTGTACGAAGTCGAGCGAGTCGTAGTGCGGGCGGAGCCGGTCGTCCAGCCGCCGGCGGACGGCCATCCGGACGTGCCCGGAGTACCGGTCCACCAGCTCCGCGAGGGCCGCCCCGGACCCGGCCTGCCACGCCCGGACCAGGCGGTCGAACTCGCCCCCGTCGGCCGTCATGCCGGCTCCTTCCCGGCGGCCCCTCCGCCCACCACTGTTCTAACCCCCGGCCGGCCGGCTTGCGACGGTGTTTTTTCGCCGGCGTACACTTCCGGACCGGATTGATTCAGGTCCGGCCGATAGTTTCTGCCCCACGCCCGAACCGGGACGGGGAATGGCGGAACTCATCGCCCGCCGGTAATGGGTCGTCGGCCGGCATAGGAAGTGCAAAACCTCCACCCGGAACCGGCAGCCCGGCTGGCTGCCGTCCGTCACCGAACCAAACCGGAGGACAAGCACATGGCTACCGCTACCCCACTTCGCGGCGGGCAGACCGGGACCACCGGGTCGGCCGGGTTCACCGGCGGCTCGCAGCTCGCCGGCCGGGACGCCGGCCGCAACGACGGCGCCCACAAGCACAGCGAGGGGCCGGTCGCCCGGGGGATCGAGCACTACACCGCCCAGGCCCCGTCCGACTGGTTCCTGTGGGCCGGCGGGGCGTCGATCATCGCCTCGGCCACCCTCCAGCTCCTCGGCCGCAAGGAGGACGCCAACTTCGTCGGCCACTGGGCCCCGACGTTCCTGATCCTCGGGCTGTACAACAAGAT
>JAIEQO010000826.1 GCA_019747655.1 Gemmataceae bacterium
CTGGCCGGGGCCCTGCGGCGGGCCGGGCCGTCGGCCGGGCGGTACGGGCGGGGGCTGGTCGAGTCGGTCGACGCCCTGCGGACCCGGCTGCTGCGGGCCCGGACGGACGGCCGGTGCCCGGTGGTGATGGTCGCCAGCCCGGGGTCCGGGGAGGGGAAGACGACCCTGGCCGCCCAACTGGCCGCCAGCCTGGCCCGGGCCGGGTACGCCACCCTGCTGGTCGACGGGGACCTCCGCCGGCCGACCCTCCACACCCTGTTCGGGGTGCCCCAGGGGCCCGGGCTGTGCGACCTGCTGGCCGGGGAGTACGGGGCCGACGCGGCGATCCGCCCGACCCCGGCGGACGGCCTCCACCTGCTCCCGGCCGGGGCCCTGACCCCGCGGGCGGCCGCCGGGCTGGCCCAGCCCGGGGTGCCGGCCCTGTTCGACGGGCTGCGGGCCCGGTACGACTTCGTCGTCCTCGACTCCAGCCCGCTGCTGTTGGTGTCCGACGCCTTCCTCCTCGGCCGGTCGGCCGACGGGGTCCTCCTGTCGGTCCGGCCCGGGGTCAGCCAGGCGGCCGACGTGTACGCCGGGTACCAGCAGGTGCTCGACCACGGGCTGCCGTTCACCGGGGTGGTGGTCAACGGGGTCCCCGGCCCGGCCCGGTATTCCGAGGCTTACGAGGCCCGTGAGGTGACCGCCGTTGCCCCGGCCGCCGGGCCCGCCGACCCGGCCTAACCCCGCCGGCGGGGCCTGACGGCCCCGCCTTCGCCCCCGAGGTCCCATGCCCCGCCCCGCCCTCGTCGCCGTGCCGCTGGTGCTGATCGCGGCCGCCGGCCTGCTCCACGGCTACTGGACCCACCGCTGGGACGGGTGGTCCGACGCCCGGTCCGACGCGGCGGCCGCCCGGCTCAACCGGGTCCCGCTCCGGGTCGGCGACTGGGACGGGGTGGTGGTCGAGCCGGAGAAACACTCGCTGCCCGAGGAGCTGGTCGGCCGGGGCATCTCGGTCCGGTACACCCGGCGGACGGACGGGGCGGTCGTGACCGCCTACGTGGCCTGCGGGCCGACCGACGCCTGCGCCAGCCACGTCCCGACCGTCTGCTACCCGGCGATCGGGTACGGCCGGTGCCCGCCGGACATCCGGACCCCGGTGAGCCTGGCCGCCGAGGGGGCGGCCGGGGAGTTCTGGGTGTCCGGGTTCAAGAAGCCGGCCGGGCCGTCCACCACCTACGTGCGGGTGTTCTGGGGGTACTCCGACGGCGAGTCCGGGTGGCGGACCCCGGACAACCCCCGGCGGGCGTACCGGCACGCCCCGACGCTGTTCAAGTGCTACTTCGTCCGGGGGCTGACGGCCGAGGACGAGCCGGTCGACGGCGACCCGGCCCTGCAGCTGATGGCGCTGTTGCTCCCGCGGGTCGACGCCGAGGTGATCGCCGGCTCCTGACCGGCGGCCGGGGTTCCTAGCTCACGAGGGCGGGGCGGGTCATGAACGCGCGGCTGAACATCCGGGCGGCGGTCGTCGTGCTGGTCGTCCTGGCGGCGGCCGGCGGGGCGGTCGCCGGGATCAACCGGTGGCAGGTTCGGCGGACGGCCGGCGGGCTGCTCGACCTGGCGGCGGCGGCCGAGGAGCAGGGCCGGCCGGACCGGGCGGCCCGGCTGGTCGAGCGGTACCTCCAGCTCGTCCCGGGGGACGCGGACGCCCGGGCCCGGCTCGCCACCCTCCAGGAGTCGCTGGCCCGTGACGCGAAGGGGCTGGCGGCCGCCTGCGAGGGGTACGAGGAGGTGCTGGTGCAAGACCCCGGGCGGGCCGACCTCCGGGCCCGGCTGGCCAGGCTGTACGCCCGGCGGGGGATGTTGCCCGAGACCCGGGCCCAACTGACCGCCCTGAAGGCCGAGGCGTCCGCCGACCCGGAGCTGGTGTTCCTGCTGGCGGCCTGCCACAACACGGCCGGGGAGGCCGGGCCGGCCGAGGCCCTGTTCCGCCGGGCCGTCGACCTCGACCCGAAGTCGGTCGAGCGGGCGGCCGGGCTGGCCGTCTTCCTCCGCCGCCAGGCCGCCAAGGCCGGCGACCCGGCCGCCCGGGCGGCCGCCGAGCGGCAGGCCGGGGAGGTGATCGACCGGCTGGTCGCGGCCAGCCCCGACGACCC
>JAIEQO010000745.1 GCA_019747655.1 Gemmataceae bacterium
CGGCCGAGGACCCGGCCGCCGTCGTCGAGCGGATCATCGCCAACTCGAAGGCGGTCGGCGACAAGCTGGCCAGGACCGACACCGGGGACGAGACCCGGTCCACCCAGGGGACGATCCTCAAGGACATCGACGCCCTCATCGACCGGGAGGAGAACCCGCCGCCGTCCGGCGGGGGCGGCGGGGGTGACGACCAGAACAAGAGCGATCAGAAGAACGACCAGAATCAACAGGGCCAGGGGCAGGGTGGCGGCCAGGGGCAGGCCGGCCAGCAGCCGAAGGGCGGGAAGGGCGGGTCCGGCCAGCAAGGCGGGAACCAGCAAGCCGGCGGCCGGCGTCCCCGCGGCGGGGGCAAGGGCCAGCCGAAGCCGCAGGACCAGGGGAAGGACGAGACGGGAATGGCGAACGCCGGCAACCCGAAGGACGGCAAGGACCCCCAGCCGGGCGGCGGGCAGCCCGCGGGGAAGGACGGGAAGGGGGGCAAGGCCGCCGGGGCGGCCAGCGGCACAACCCCGAAGACACCCCCGCCGCGGCCGACCGTCCCGCTCGACGACGAGGTGGCGAAGGAGGTCTGGGGCCACCTCCCGGACAAGGTCCGCCAGCAGGTCACGCAGTATTACAAGGAAGAGTTCATGCCCCGGTACGCCGACCTGCTGAAGCAGTACTATGCCTCGCTGGCGACGACCCCGCCGAAGGGGGCGAAGCCGTAGGGAGTGCGCCAGCCGGGTCTTGGTGGCACAGGGCTCCGGCCGTTCGGTTTACGTCTTGGCGAGCGGGGGGCGTGAGCCCCCGGATGTCTTCGGGGTCAGGGGGCTCCCGCCCCCCGCTCGCCGAGTAAGAGTTGGTTGCAAGGCACGCGAGGCGTGCCTTGCCTTCTGGGTGGCACAGGCAGGAATGCCTGTGCTCGCGACCCGAGGGTGCGATGGCCGACCGACACACGGTTTCCCGCCGCGGGTTCCTCCGGCTGGCCGCGGCCGGCGGGGCGGCCGGGGCCCTCGGGTACGCCGGGCACGACCCCGGCCGCGCCCAGGAGCCGACGCCGGCCGACACCGGGGCCGAGTTCATCACCCCCGCCACCCAGGCGGCGATCGACGGCGGGCTGGCCTTCCTCGACCGGTCCCAAAACCCGGACGGGTCGTTCGGCCACTCGTCCCAGGGGGCGGCCGTCGGGGTGGCGTCGCTGTGCGGCCTGGCCCTGATGGCCGGCGGCCACCAGCCCGGCCGGGGGCGGTACGGCCGTGCCGTCTCCCGGGCCGTCGACTACGTCCTGGCGTCGGCCACCGGCCCCACCCCCGGGCTGCTGTCGCTGCCGGACGCCGGCGGGTTCGGCCGGCAGCACCAGCAGTCGGCGTACAGCCACGGGTTCGGGGCCCTGTTCCTGGCCGAGGTGTCCGGGATGATGCCGGACCCGGCCCGGCAGAAGGCGGTGCGTAGCACCCTGGAGCAGGCGGTGGCGTACACGGTCGAGGCCCGGAACCGGGAGGGCGGGTGGCGGTACCGGCCGCGGGAGGACGCCGACGTGTCGGTCACGGTGGCCCAGATGATGGCCCTGCGGGCGGCCCGGAACGCCGGCCTGTTCGTCCGCAAGAGCGTGGTCGACGCGGCCGCCGACTACGTCCGCGGGTGCCAGATGCCGGACGGCGGGTTCAGCTACATGAAGGGGTACGGCAGCTCGGCGTTCGCCCGGTCGGCGGCCTCGGTCGTCGGGCTGTACAGCGCCGGCGTGTACACCGGCCGGGAGATCGACCGGGGCCTGCGGTACGTCCAGCAGTACCTCCCGGTCCGCCGGTTCTCGTTCCGGGAAATCCCCGACTACCACTACCTCTACGGCCACTACTACGCGGCCCTGGCGATGTGGACGGCCGGCGGCGAGTACTGGACCGAGTGGTTCCCGGCCATCCGGGACGACCTGCTCGGCCGCAACCGCGGGGCCGGCGGCTGGTCCGACGACACCAACGGGGCCGCCTACGCCACCGCGATGGCCCTCATCATCCTGCAACTGCCCAACAACTACCTGCCGATCCTGCAGAAGTAACTCGGAAGCCGTTCCGGAAGGGTCGAACCGGGAGGGCGAGGCTCCCGCCGAGCCGGCGACGCCCATCACGTTCGCCGGCTCGGCGGGAGCCTCGCCCTCCCAA
>JAIEQO010000309.1 GCA_019747655.1 Gemmataceae bacterium
GGCGTTCGGCCCGGCCGGGCGGGTCGTGGCCGCCGGCCGCGACGGAACCGTGACCGGCTGGGACGCCGCGACGGGCGGCGTTCTCCCGGCCGGCGGGTCCGGCGGGCGGTGACAACCCGATGGGGCCGACCGGCACCCGGTTTGCGGCCGCCCGGGCTGAGGTCCCGTCACCGCCCGGCCCGAGGTGCCCCGTGTCCGACCCCGACCCGACCGCCCCGCAATCGCCCCGCGACCGGCTGACCACGCGGCCCGACCCGGGCCCGCTGCCGACCCCGCTCGACCC
Source organism: Gemmataceae bacterium (assembly GCA_019747655.1). Classification (GTDB taxonomy): domain Bacteria; phylum Planctomycetota; class Planctomycetia; order Gemmatales; family Gemmataceae; genus Urbifossiella. The sequence goes on from JAIEQO010000309.1 coordinate 284, forward strand.
GGCCGGGCCGGAGTCCCGCGGCCACCCGGCCGACCCCAAGCCGGTCCCCCGGCGGGGCCAGGGCGACCCGGCCGAGACGAACCCGTCGCCCGAGGACATCGGGCGGTCGGCGTGAGCGGCCGGGGCATGACGCCCGGCACCCGGTTTGCGGCCGTCGGTAGCTAAGGTCCCGTCGCCCGCCCGACCCGAGGTGCTCCGTGTCCGCCGGCCCGTTCAACTCCCCGCACCGCCACCACGCCGCCGCCCCGACCCAGTTCGGCCAGCACCTCCAGGTCGTCCAGGGGGCGTACTACGTCCTGGCCGGGCTGGCCGTGGCCCTCTTCTACGTCAGCTTGTTGCCGCCGACCGGGGCCGAGGAGCCCGGGCCGGCCCCGTGGGCGGTCCGGGCCGTCGCCCTGGCCGCGGCCGGGGTCGGTGCCGCCCTGGTGTGGTCCGGGTGGGTCCGCCGGGGTACAGCCTTGCCGGCCGGGCTGGGGATGTGGGTGGCGCTGTTCCTGTTGGCCCAAACCTGTGCCGGGATGGCCCTCGGGCTGTTGCCGATGACGTTCCTGGCCGACGCCGCCCTGGAGGGGCTGTTCCTGGCATTGTGGGTGGCGGTCATGTTCAACCGGGTGGACGCCCAGATCGACCGGGCCGAGGCCCGGCGGACCGGCGGCACCGAGGTCGTCGGGTAGGCCGCCGGGGGCTACTTCTTGGCCGCGAGGTCCGACACGTCCCACAGCAGGACGGTGGTGTCGGCCGACCCGGTGGCCAGCGTCTTGCCGTCGGGCGACAGGACGATCTGGGTCACCGGGGCGGCGTGGCCGAGGAACGTCTTCAGGGCCTTGCCCCCGCGGCCAGTCGTACACCCGCACCCCGAACTCGTTCGGGGCCCAGGACTGGGTGGCCAGGGCCAGCCACGCCCCGCCCGGGCCGACCCGGGAGACCGCCGGGTCGTGGGAGTAGCCCTTCATCGGGGTGAACTCCTCGCCCCGCTCGCCGGCCTCGTACCCGACCGCCCACGCCTTCATCCCGGTCGTCAGTACCGCCCACCCGCCCCGCATCACCGCCGGCCGGGCGTAGTCGAACGGCTCCTCCCGCCACTCCCCGACCTTCTTCCCGGTCGCCGCGTCCCACCCGGCGACCACCAGCCCGTGCCCCTTGCCGTTCTTGTCCCGAACGGACTCGGTCACGGTCACCAGTTGGCCGCCGTCCGGGCTGAACGCGGCCGCCAGCCACTCCCCGCCGGCCGGCGGCAGGTCGAACCGGGAGAGCGGCCGGCGGGCCGCCAGGTCCCACACCTCGCACACCCGCGGGCCCTTGGCCGGGTCGTGCCCGAGGCCGAACGCCGCCACCCGGGTGAGGTCGGCCGACGGGAAGAACCGGAACCGGCCCAGCCGGGGGTGGACGTCGGGGGCGGGGACGACGAACACCTCCTCCCCGGTGGTCAGGTCGAACACCGGGGCGTGCGACCACGAGGCGCTTTGCTCGGCCAGCCCCCGGCCGGCGTCCGGCGACAGCCGCAGGGCCAGGGCCGGCAGCCGCACCGTGCCGTGCCCCCGCGGCCGCAGCGGCACCGGGCCGAGCGGCCGGCCGGTCGCCCGGTCCCACCGGATCAGCTTCGCGTCCTCGGCCGACGTGACCACCTCCCCGTTCGGCCGGAAGCCGATCCCCGCGATCGCGGCGGTGTTCGCCCCGAGCGGGGTCAGCGGCTTGCCCGCCCGCACGTCCCACAGGACCGCCACCCGCCCGGCCGTCCCCCACCCGAGCAGGCGGTCGCCGGGGGCGAACGCCAGCCCGGTGCAGAACGGGTTGTCGACCCCGGCGGGCGGGCCGGCGGTCCCCAGGGGCGTGCCGTCGGCCGTCCGCCACCA
>JAIEQO010000485.1 GCA_019747655.1 Gemmataceae bacterium
GCCGGTCAACCTGCCACCTGCCGGTCCGCCGGGGCAGCCGCCGCAGCCCGGCCCGACGGCCGGTGGGCCCGGCCAGCCGCCGACGCCCCCGCCCGACTGGTCCGGCGCCGGGATGGCCCCCTACGGCCCGCACGTCCGGGAGACCCCGACGGCCACCGGGGCCCGGCTCGGGCTCGGGCCGCAGGACGTACCGGCCGAGCGGGTGGTCGAGCTGTCCACCCAGCTCCAGGCGGCGGCGTTCGAGAACAAGGCGCTCATCGCCCGCATCCGCGAGCTGGACGCGGTCGCCCACGGCCGGGAGGTGTCGCTGGTCGAGGCCGTCCGGGAGGTCGAGGCGGCGTCCGGCGAGGTGGCCAAGGCCCGGGCCGAGCTGGCCGCCCTGCGGGCCGAGGTGGCGGCCGCCCGGGACCGGCTGCGACAGATCGAGAAGGAGGACGTGGAGACCCTGCGGGCGGTCATCGCCGGGCTGGAGAAGCTGCTCCAGGCCCCGCCCGCCCGGCCGACCGCCGGGAGGGAGCCGTGACCCAGCCGCCGAACGGGTCGCCGGACCGCCGGTCGTTCGTCCGGACCGCCGCCGCGGGCGTGGTCGCCGCGGCCGCGACCGGGTGCCACCTGGCGGACAAGCTGGGCGACCGCATCCGGGAGTTCAAGGCCGCCCGGGAGCCGCTCCCGCCGGGGCCCCCGACGTTCAGCCAATACCACCTCCCGGGTTGGGACTGGACCCGCGTGGACCGGGTTCTCGTGCTACCGTTGCTCAACGAGTCGGCGTACACCCGGGCCGACGAGGAGGTCCGGAGGGCGCTGACCTCCGAACTCCAGCAGCTCGGCCGGTTCGAGGTGATCGCCGCCCCGCCGGACGACCAGGGGCGGCTCAGCCAGGCCGTCCACCGGTCCGGCCGGTTCGACGAGGCGCTGCTGTTGGAGATCGGCCGGTCGGCCCGGGCCGACGTGGTGGTGGCCGCGACGATCACCCACTACTCGCCGTACCCCCGGCCCCGGCTCGGGCTGGTGGTCCAGGCGGTCGCCCCGTTGCGGGCGAAGGTGGCCGCGTCGGTCGACGGGCTGTGGGACACCGCCGACCAGCGGATCGCCGACCGGGTCCGGGCGTACTACCGGCAGCGGCCCAAGGAGCGGCCGAACTGGGTCGTCCGGAACCACGTGATCGCCAGCGACGACGGGTTCACCGAGCAACTGGCCCTGGAGAGCCCGGCCCTGTTCCAGCGGTTCGTCTGCCACGAGGCGGCCCTCGCCCTGCTCGGGCTCCCGGTCCCCGGGGTGGCGACCGAGATCGACGGCGGGCTGGCCGGGACGGACTGCCAGCAGTGACCGACCGGATCGGGCGGGCGGGGGGCGTGAGCCCCCTGATGTCTCGGCGAACCGCGACCGTGAGGGAGCGGGTGAACCCACCCCCTCGCTCACGCTCGGGGTTCGCCAGCACCCAATCAGGGGGCTCACGCCCCCCGCCCGCCGGGAAAAGTTGACCCGCACGGACGCGGCCGATGACCTTCCACACCAGGGATTCCGCACCATGTCCGCCGTCGCCCCCGCCGCCGCCACTCCGGCTAGCCCCGCCAAGCCCCGGCGTGGTAAACTCCCCCTGATCGTGGTCTCGGTCCTCGCGGTCGGCGGGGGGGTCGCGGTCCCGATGTTCGTGAACGTCCCGGCCCTGTTGGGTAAGGAGGGCCACGGGAAGGCCAAGCCGAAGCACGGGTCCGACCTGGACACCGTGTCCGTCCCGTTCGGGGACGTGGTGGTCAACCTGTCCGAGGACCGGATGAGCCGCTACCTCCGGGTGAAGATCGCCCTCAAGGTGGACGGGCACGACGAGAAGGCGACGACCGCCCTGGTCACCAAGCACAAGGCGGCGATGAAGAGTAAGATCATCGGCCACCTGGCCGGGAAGGGGCTGAAGGACGTCGGCGGGTCGGTCGGCATCGCGAAGCTCCAGCGGGAAATCCTGGAGAAGTTCGACGACATCCTGTACCCGGACGGCGACAGCCATTTGAAGGAAGTGTTGTTCGAGGAATTCGTGGTCCAATGACGCCGGCCGCGTTCGACTTCCGCCGACCCCCGCCCGGCGAGCCCGGCCGTCAGGCCGCCGGGTGGCTCGCCCTGGCCGCCCGCCGGGCCGCCGCCGCC
>JAIEQO010000696.1 GCA_019747655.1 Gemmataceae bacterium
CGACCCACCGCGAGGGACCGCCATGACCCGTCTCGCCGCCGGCTGCGGCTGGCTGCTCCTGCTCGCCGCCCCGGCCTCCGCCGGCCTGCCGTTCCCGCAACCGCCGAGGCTCGACGCCCACGGCCACCCGCTCCCGCCCGGGGCCGTCGCCCGGCTGGGCGACCTCGCCCGTCGGCACAGCGACATCCTCGGCGTCTCGTTCTCGCCCGATGGCAAGCTGGTAGCCCGGTCCCGGACGGTCGGGACCGACATCCGGGAGGCCGCGACCGGCCGGGACGTGACCCCGGCCTGGGTCCGCAAGGCCCGGGGCGAGGTGCGGTTCACGCCCGCGGGCGAGCTATTCCACCAGGACCACGCGGCCGGGACGTACCAGGTCCGCCGCCGGGACGGCGGCGCGGTGGTGCTGGACGCCTCGGCACCGGGCCGCCGCCTCGACCGCCCCCAGTTTCTCCCGGGCGGCGGGTTCGTCGCGGCCGTCCGGGACGGCGACCGGCCCCCCGCACTGCGGCTGTTCGCGGTCGGCGACGGGGAACCGTCGGAGGGCCGGGTGGTCGCCGACTTCGGCAATGCCCGCTCCTTCGTCTACTTCCCCGACGGCCGGTGGGTCGTGACCGACGAGGCGAACGGGCAGGGCGTGTCCGTTCACGACCCCGTCGCCGGACGGCTCCTGTACTTCCACCCGATGCCGACCGACCGCGGGGACCTGTCGGCGCCACTGCTCCCCGACCCGGACACCGACACCGTTCTGGTCGGGCGGGTGAACGGCGTGGTCCCGCTGAAGCTGGGCCGACGGGCGGCCGAGGAGGAGCCGCCGGTCGCCGTCGGCCCGGTCGCCTCGCTCGCGCGCGGCCCGGACGGGCGGTCGGTCGTGGCGACTTGCTACGACGGTGCCGTCTGGCGGTTCGGCTGGCCCCACCCGAAGCCCGAGCGGGTCCCCGACCCACGCCCGAAGGTGCCCGAGGGCTGGAGGCGGCGGGCCTCGTCCCCGGGCGGCGGGTGGGACGTGTTGGTCGACTCGGACGGCGCCGCGAAAGTCGTGCAGGCGGCGACCGGGCGGACGGTGTTCGAGTACGACGGGTTGCGGCCGGTCGGCCGGCTCGACCCCCGCCCCGGCGGTCGGGTCGTCCTCCCGGACGGGCCGGACGGCCAGCGGGAGTACGCCCTGGCGACCGGCCGGCTGCTGGCCGAGCGGCGGGTACAACTCCCCCCGCTCGGCCCGAACGAGTGGCCGTGGGGGGTGTCGCCCGACGGCCGGCTCCTCGCGGTCCACCGGGACACCCGCCCGGCCGGCCGGGTGTCCGTCCGGGATGTCGCCACCGGCCGCGAACTGTGGGGTGCCGACCAGGACATCTCCGGCGGCTGGCCGGCGTTCGATCCGACCGGCCGGATGGTCGTCGTGACCGGGAACGCCCGCACCACCTGGCACGAGGCCGAGACCGGGCGGGTGGTGACCGAGCTGCCGGGGTGGTGCCACCCCTCGCCGGACGGCCGGCTGGCGGTGATGAGTACCCATCAGCCGATGCAGGTCGTTGAGCTGGCGACCGGCCGGGCCCGGGTGGCGTTGGCCGGTCTACCCAGGCTCGCCAACGGCCTCCCGCTCGCCGGGGGCTTCCGGTTTTCTGCCGACGGCCGGTTCCTGGCCGGGTTCGGGCAGGGCTACGGGGTGATCCTCTGGTCCCTCGCCGACGGGTCGGTCGTCCACGCGGGCAGCGCCCGGAACCCGACCGGCGAACACCCGTCGGGGGACATTTCGGCCGACGGCCGGTGGCTGGCCGTGACCGGCCCCGGGGAGGCCGGCGTCCGGGTCTGGGACTGGGCCGCCCCGCACGGCCAGTCCCGGGACCTCTGGCTGTCCGGCCACGCGGGTAAGGTGACGGACCTCGTTTTCACCCCCGACGGGAAGTACCTGCTGACCGGCGGGCACGACGGCACCGTCCTCGTCTGGGACGTGGGCCAGTTCGGGCGGCGGAGCCGGGTGCCGGCGGACCGGGCCGACCCGGACGACCTCTGGGGCGAACTCGGTAGCCACGACGCCACGGTCGCCGGGAAGGCGGTCGCGGCGCTGGTCGGCCGGCCGGACGCGGCCGTCGCCCTCGCCCGCCGGAACCTGCCGCCGGCCGTCGCCCCGGACCCGGGCCG
>JAIEQO010000754.1 GCA_019747655.1 Gemmataceae bacterium
CCGCGACGTTCCTCGGGTTCGTCCACCTGGCCCTCACCATCATCCGCATCGGGTAGATTCGTCAACACGGCCTAGCCAAAAGAAGTTGAGCGACTATCTGCGGGCACGTGAGCGGGGCGAGGCCGGACTGTCCGACCCCCACAAGCTACACAAGGATGCCCCCATCGGCGACCACCTCCGGGACTACTTCGCCCACGTCGATCGGGTGGGCCGGACCGCCCGATACCGCCAGGAGATGTTCCGAATCCGGAACGCCATCATCAAGGGGGCGGGGGTTAAGAAGCCCTAACTTTACCGGTCGAGCAGGCGGTACGAGCAGACCTTGATGCACGCCAGGGTGAGGAACGCCTGGTGGATGTCGGCCCGCCGCTCGTACCGGACCTTGAGCCGCCGGTTCTGGTGGACGGCGGCGATCGTCCGCTCGACCACGTACCGCTCCTTCCCGAGGCCGCTCCCGTGGGCCGTCCGCTGCGGGGCGATGGCCGGCTCGACCCCCATCCACCGGACGATCTCCTCGTGGCCCTGGGAGTCGTACCCCCGGTCCCCGAGGAGCCGGGCCGGGGGGCGGCCGGGGCCGCCGTACCCGGGGAGCGGGCAGGCCGCCAGCACCGCCAGCATGACCGTCACGTCGTGGACGTTGGCGGCCGTCACCAGGCTGGCCAGCGGCGCCCCCCGGCCGTCGGTCAGCAGGTGGTGCTTGCTCCCGTTCTTCCCCCGGTCGGTGGGGTTCGGGCCGACAGCGGCCCCCCAAAAACGGCCCGCACGCTGGAGCTGTCGATGACCGCCTTCGACCAGTCCAGCCGGCCGGCCCCGGCCAGGCGTTCGAGCAGGGCGGCGTGGATGCGGTCCCACGTCCCGTCGGCCTGCCAGGCGGCCGGCCGCCGCCAGCACGACATGCCGCACCCGCACCCCATCTCGGCCGGCCGGTCCTCCCACGGGAGCCCGGTCTTGAGCACGAACAGGATGCCGGTCCGGGCCTGCCGGTCGCCCAGCCGGGGCCGCCCGCCGTTCCGGCCGGGCGGGGGGGCCGGGGGTAGCAGCGGCTCGACGATCGCCCACAGGTCGTCCGGCAACAGCTTGCGGGCCACGGCGGCACCTCCAACTCGGGATGCCGTCAGCATCGGGGCCCAAGTGCCCCCCGGCAAGTAAAGTTAGGGCTTCTAAGTTGCTGCGGGACCTGACCGCCGAGCGGATCGATGACTACCTGACCCGGATGACCCAAGCGAGTCGGACGGTCGGGAAGCACCGGTCCACCGTCCACGTCTTCGCGGCTTGGCTGGCGGGCAAGAAGCGGCTTCCGGCGAACCCCCTGACGCACACCCTCAAGCCAAAGGACACCCCGGCCCGTCAGCCCAGGGCGTTCACCGCTGAGGAGTTGGGCCGGTTGCTGGTCGCAGCCCGGGAACGGTCGCTCGCCGAGGCCGGGGTGAACAAGGGCGGTCGTACCCGCAAGGACGGGACCCGGCCCGCCGCCTCGGTCGTCAAGCTCTCCGAAGAAGCCCGGGCCGAACGTATACGCTCCGGAAGGGAACGCGAACTGGTGTACCGGATGTCCGCACTGACCGGGCTCCGCCGGGGGGAACTCGGAGCGTTGGTCGTCTGCGACCTCTCAATGACCGACAACCCGATCGTGCGGATTCCGGCCTTTGACCCGTACACCCGCGAGCGACTGGTCAAGAACGGGCAGGCGGTCGTCCTGCCGCTCGTTCCCACTCTGGCGGCAGACCTCGCGGCTTGGGTCGCCGACACGGGCAAGAACCCCGGCGACCGGGTGTTCGACGTGCCGGCCCTGAAGACCTTCAAGGCCGACATGCGGCACGCCGGCATCCCGTACAAGGACGCCCGGGGTCGCACCGCCGACTTCCACTCACTGCGGCGGTCCACGGCCACGATGCTCGCGTTGGCAGGGATCAGCCCCAAAGAAGCCCAGGTATTCATGCGGCACAGCGACATCCGGCTGACGCTCCAAACCTATACCGACGCAGCCATCATCGGGACAGCCAACGCGGCGGCCGCACTGGCGAACTTTCGGCTTTAATGTAGACTGTCCGCAGCACACCGCTGGCTAGTCGGTCATCACTTTTGAGGTGCGGGGTAGAGTCGCCGGAGCTTGACCCGGGCGTCGGCGGTCGTGAACCGC
>JAIEQO010000419.1 GCA_019747655.1 Gemmataceae bacterium
GTGCAGCTTTTCCCCCCGGTTGTGGGGGTCGCGGGGGGGGGGCCCCCCTTTTTGTGTCCGGCATGTGGGGGCTCACGCCCCCCGCTCGCCAAGACGAAGCCCAACCGGGGGGCTCACGCCCCCCGCCCGCCCGGACGACGACTGCCGGCGTTCATCCCTCCTCGCCGGCGGCGAGCAGCTCCTGGAGCTTCTGGACGAGCCGGGTCAGGAGCACCCGGGTCGCCACGTCCGTCTTCCCGAGCCGCTCGGCCACGTCCTTCGTCGGCAGCCCGTCGACGTAGCGCAGCCGCAGGGCCTCCCGGTGTTCGGGCGGGAGCGACGCCAGGGCCACGCCGAGGCGGTCGGTCCGCTCGTCCCGGACGGCCGCCTGGGTCGGCGAGGTGATGCTGGCGGCCAGGAGGGCGATCAGGTCCTGGCTGGCGTCGCCGACGGCGACGTTCCCGGGCTGCTCCCGCCCGGCGGCCCGCTTCCCGGCGGCGAACCGCCGGTGGGCCTCGACGACGCACTCCTCGGCCAGGTGGCAGAGCCAGCCGAACGGGTCGCGGCCGGGCGGGGGCGGGTCGCGGAGGGCCTTCAGGGCCAGCTCCTGGACCACGTCCTCGGGTTCGAGCTTTCCCCGTAGGGTCGGGCCGAGCCGCCCGGCGACGAACGCCAGCAGGGCCGGCCGCCGGTCGGCGATCAGGGCGGTGAGGTCGGGCGTGCTCACGGGCGGTCTCCTTCCGGCGGTCGACGGGTGGGCGTATTGTAACCGGCGTCACCCGCCCCGCCCGGGTTCCTCATGCCGGCCACCACGGTCCCCTCGACGGCCCCCGACCCGACCCGGCTATGGGCGGCCGTCGGCGACCACCTGGAGGCGTTCGCCGGGGCGTGGGCCGCCGGCGGCGACCCGCCCGACCCGGCCCGCTTTCTTCCAGAGGGTCCGCCACCGGTCCGCCGGATGATCCTGGTCGAGCTGGTCAAGTACGACATCGACCAACGAATCGGTCGGAAGCTAGATCGCCCGCTCGAAGACTACCTCCGGGCCTTCCCGGAACTGGCCGCCGGCGAGCCGCCCGCCGACCTCCTGTACGAGGACTTCCACCTCCGCCGGCAGGCCGGGCAGTCGCCCGACCCGGCCGACTACTTCCGCCGGTTCCCGGGGCGGGCGGCCGAACTCGGCCGGCTGCTCGGCGGGACCGCCCAGGGGCGCTCGACCGCCGCCCACGCGGTCCGGGTCCCGGCCGGGTTCGACGCCGGCGACCGGGTCGACGAGTTCGACCTGTTGGCCCTGCTCGGCGAGGGGCAGTTCGCCCGGGTGTTCCTGGCCCGGCAGCGGGGGATGCAGCGGCTGGTGGCCCTGAAGGTGTCGGCCGACCGCGGGGCCGAGGCCGAGACCCTGGCCCAGCTCGACCACCCGCACATCGTCCGGGTGTACGACCAGCGGGCCGTCCCCGGCCGCGGGGTCCGGCTCGTCTACATGCCGTACCTGCCCGGCGGGACGCTCCACGAGGTCGTGGCCCACGCCAAGGCGGTGCCGGCCGACCGGCGGTCCGGGCGGACCTTGCTCGAAGCCGTCGACGCGGCCCTGGAGCGGCGGGGCGAGACCCCGCCGGCGGCGTCCGCGGCCCGGGAGGTGTGGGCCGGCCGGTCCTGGGCCGGGGCGGTCTGTGCCGTCGGGGCGAAGCTGGCGGCGGCCCTCGACCACGCCCACCGGCACGATGTCCTGCACCGGGACGTGAAGCCGGCCAACGTCCTCCTGACGGCCGAGGCCGAGCCGCTGTTGGCCGACTTCAACGTCGGCTGCTGCTCGAAGCTGGACGGGGCCGGGCCGGCCGCGTTCTTCGGCGGCAGCCTCGGGTACATGGCCCCGGAGCACCTGGAGGCGTTCGACCCGGCTCACCCCCGGCCGGCCGAGAGCCTGGACGGCCGGGCCGACGTGTTCGGGCTGGCCGTCACCCTCTGGGAGCTGGCGACGGGGAGCCGGCCGTTCGGCCCGGAGGCGTTCACCGGCAACTGGCCGACGGTCCTGGCGGCCCTGGCCGAGCGGCGGCGGGCCGGCCCCGACCCCACAGCCGTAGCCGCCTTCCCGGCCGGCCTGCCCGGGCTACGGGAAGTCCTCTTGCGGTGCCTCGACCCGGACCCGGACCGGCGGCCGGCGACGGCCGG
>JAIEQO010001066.1 GCA_019747655.1 Gemmataceae bacterium
GTGCCGGAGCTGGTGCCGCTGCTGAGGGACCCGACGCCGCTGGTGCGGCAGAACGCGGCCGTCGCGCTGACGGCCGCCGGGCCGGATGCGGCGGCCGCGGTGCCGGCGTTGGTCGAGGCGTTGAAGGACCCGGAATGGGCGGTCCGGCGGCAGGCGGCCATCGCCCTCGGGGCGATCGGGCCGGGGGCGAAGGCGGCGGGGCCGGCCCTCAAGAAGCTGGACGCCGACCCGAACAAGCTGGTCCGCGATGCGGCGAAGGAGGCCCGGGCAAAGGTCGGCGGGTGACCAGTTCTACCGCTTCGGCGGCGTCGGCCACTCGAACAGCTTCGGCACGGGCAGCCGGAACCCGGGCAGCACGTCCCCGCCGTCGAGGGTCCCAGACTCGGGGATGACGGTGGCGGCGGTCGGCTCGGTGTGGACGGCTGCGGTTCGCTTCGCTGGGTCGATCACCCAGACGAGCCGGACCCCGGCCCGGAAGTACTCTCGGTGACGGAGGGCGATCCGCTCGGCTGTGCTGCTCGGGCCGAGGACGTCGGCGACGAGGACCGGGGTGAGCCGCGGGTACGCGCCCCACGGTATCTTCCCACCCGGGCACTGGTCCCACGGCACCAGGGAGAAGTCCGGCGACACGACGGTGAGTCGGCGGAGCGGGAAGGTCGCCCGGGACTCGAGCATGAATCCGATGTCGTTCTCGTCGAGGTAGCGGCCGACGTGCAAACCGAGTTCCATGACCACCCGGCCGCGTAAGGGGTCGCGGGGCTTCGGGTACGGGACCCCGCCGAACAACTCGTGGACCAACTTGGTCCGCACCTCGGCCCGGTCGGCGTCCCGCTCGGTCGCGCGTTCCATCGCCGGCCTCCGTGGTGGGGTCCCGCCGCTAGAATACCCGCCGGCCGCCCCCGCCCCAACCTCGGTTCCCCATGCTCCCGGCCGACGTCCTCCGCCAGGTCCGCCGGCTCCACCTGCGGGCCCGGCGGGTCGTCCAGACGCTGCTCGGGGGCGAGTACCACTCGGCCTTCAAGGGGGCCGGGCTGTCGTTCGAGGAGGTCCGCGAGTACCAGCCGGGGGACGACGTCCGGAGCATCGACTGGAACGTCACCGCCCGGGCCGGCCACCCGTTCGTCAAGCGGTACGTCGAGGAGCGGGAGCTGACCCTGGTGCTGGCGGTCGACGTGTCGGCCAGCCAGAAGTTCGGCACCGGCCAACTCACCAAGCGGGCCGTCGCCGCGGAACTCGCCGCCCTCCTGGCCCTGTGCGCCGTCAGCAACAACGACCGGGTCGGGCTGCTCGCGTTCACCACCGTAGTGGAACGCTTCGTCCCGCCGAACAAGGGGCCCCGGCACGTCCTGCGGCTGCTCCGCGACATCCTGGCGTTCGACCCGCAGAAGCCCGGGACCGACCTCGGGGCCGCGCTGGACTACCTGAACAAGGTCCAGCGGCGGCGGGCCATCGTCTTCCTGGTCAGCGACTTCCTGGCCGACGGGTACGCCGACGCCTTCCGCCGGGCCGCCCGCAAGCACGACCTGATCGCCGTCCGGACGGCCGACCCGCGGGAGGCCGAGTGGCCGGCCGCCGGGCTGGTCCGGCTCGAAGACGCCGAGACCGGCCGGCAGGTGGTGGTGGACGCCGCGAGCCGGGCGTTCCGGGAGGGGTTCGCGGGCCGGGGGCGGGACCGGGCCGGGGCGTTCACCAAGCTCGCCCGGGGGGCCCGGGCCGACCTGATCGACGCCGGCACCGACGGCCGCCACTTCGACGCCCTGCTCAAGTTCTTCCGCCAGCGGGACCGTCGCCGGCAGGGCGGCCGGGCGTGAGGCGGCGGAAAGACTCGCACGCGGATGACGCGGATTTGAGGTCGCGGCAAAGACGCGGATCGGACACAGACATGGTTCGGACAAAACGATTCGTTCGATCCGCGTCTTTCCGCGCTCCGATCCGCGTCATCCGCGTGCCGTTTTGTCTGCTCCTGTTCGCCACCCCGGCCGCGGCCCAGGTCGTCCCGTCCGTCACGCTCGACCGCCAAACCGTCCGGCTGTCCGAGTCGGTCCGGGTGACGCTGGCGGTGGAGGGGCCGGCCCCTTTGCGGATCGACCTGCCGGCCAAGCCGCAGAAGCTCCTGGCCCCCGAGCCCGCGGCCGCGTGGCGCATCC
>JAIEQO010000460.1 GCA_019747655.1 Gemmataceae bacterium
GAGCTGGCCGGGGCGGACGCGGCCCGGGGCCAGCCGGCGTGGTTCGCGGCCGTGCTGGGGGAGAACCCGGCCGTCCCGACCGACCGGCGGCGGGCCCTCCTGGAGCGGGCGGCCGAGGACCGGCCGGCCGACCTGCAACTGCTCATGGCCCTGGAGAAGTTGTACCCGATCAACCGCCGGGCCGGGGCCGACGAGCGGGCCCGGTGGTCCCAGGCGGCCGCCGCCGCCCACCCGACCAACCCGTCGCCCTGGTACCAGCTCGGGCTGGCCCTGTACGACCGGGGCGACCCGGCCGGGGCCGCCCGCTGCTACCGGAAGGTGCTCGACCTCGACCGGTCGTACTCGAACGCCCACACCGCCCTCGGGCTGGCCCTGCTCGACCGGGACGACTTCCTCGGGGCGGTGGCCGAGCTGCGGGAGGGGGTGCGGCTCGACCCGGCCCGGGCGTGGGCCCACTTCAACCTCGGGGCCGGGCTGCGGGACTCGGGCGACCTGCCGGCGGCCGAGGCGGCGATCCGGGAGGCCGTCCGGCTCGACCCGAACCGGTCCGAGTTCCGCCTCGGGGCGGGGATGCTCCGGTGGATGCAGGACGACCGGCCGGGGGCGGCCGAGCAGTTCCGGGAGGCGGTCCGGCTCGACCCCAAGAACCCGGCCCCCCGGCACAACCTCGGGTCGGCCCTGGGGGTCCTCGGGGACCCGGCCGGGGCGGCGGCCGAGTTCCGGGAGGCGATCCGGCTCGACCCGAAGAACCCGGCCGGGCACAACAACATCGCCTGGCTCCTGGCGACCGGGCCGGACGGCCACCGGGACGGGCCGGCGGCGGTCGCGGCGGCGACCCGGGCGTGTGAGCTGGACGGGTGGAAGAACCCGTCGTTCGTGGCGACCCTGGCGGCGGCCCACGCCGAGGCCGGCGACTTCGGCAAGGCGGTCGAGTACCAGCAGAGGGCGGTGGGGTATCCGAAGAACGACACCCCCCGCGGCCGGGACCGGCTGAAGCTGTACCAGGCCGGCAAGCCGCACCGGGAGCCGGTGAAGGCGGTCGCCCCGCCGCCCCGGGAGGCCGGGCGGTAGCCGGGCGGCTGGTTCTTGGGGATGTGCACACCCCACGTCTGAAGCAGAACAACTCGATCACAAATAGAACCGTCAGACCGACGGCGGGGTGTTGCGGGAACCCCCGGCCGCGGGTACGGTGGTGTCATCGCACCCGGGGCCCGCCCATGCCCGACCACCCGACCCGCAGCCTCGACCCGGACGCGACCGCCGTCTCGGGGGAGCCCCCCGGGGGCCGGCCACGCCCCGCCCCGGGCGGTCCGGCGGTCGTGGCGGGGTACGAGCTGCTCGACGAGGTCGGCCGGGGGGGGATGGGGGTGGTGTTCCGGGCCCGGGACCTGGCCCTCGACCGGGAGGTGGCGGTCAAGCTCCTCCTGCCCCGGTTCGCCCCGGACTCGGCCTCCGCCGCCCGGTTCGTGGGCGAGGCCCGGGTGACCGCCCAGCTCCAGCACCCGGGCATCCCGGCCGTGTACCAGGTCGGGGACCTGCCCGGCGGCCGGCCGTTCCTGGCGATGAAGCTCATCAAGGGCCGGACCCTGGCCGGCCTGCTCGCGTCGGGCGTTGCGGTCGACCCGCTGGCCGTCTTCGAGGGGGTGTGCCAGGCGGTCGGGTACGCCCACGCCCACGGCGTCATCCACCGGGACCTGAAGCCGTCGAACGTGATGGTCGGGGCGTTCGGCGAAGTGCAAGTCATGGACTGGGGGCTCGCCAAGGTCCTCCCGGGTGGCGGCCGTCACCCCCCCGAGTCCGCCCCGGACGACCCCGAGGCGACCGCCCGGACCGAGATCCGCTCGCCCCGGGACTCGGGCGGGCCGCTGACCCAGACCGGGAGCGTCGTCGGGACCCCGGCGTACATGCCGCCCGAGCAGGCCGCGGGCGAGACGGCCAAGGTCGGCCCGCGGTCGGACGTGTTCGGCCTCGGGGCCATCCTGTGCGCGCTGCTGACCGGCCGGCCGCCGTACGACGGGACCGACGCCGACGCCGTCCGCGTCGACGCCATCCGCGGCCGGACCGGGGCGGCGTTCGCCCGGCTCGACGCCTCCGGGGCCGGCCCCGATGTGGTCGCCCTGTGCAAGCGGTGCCTGGCGTTCGACCCGGCCGACCGGCC
>JAIEQO010000411.1 GCA_019747655.1 Gemmataceae bacterium
CCCTCCCGGGGGGGGGGGGGGCGCCCCCCCCGTGTTCCCCCCAACCACCGGGGGGCGCCCCCCCCCCGCTCGCCCGGACAAACGCTCCCCGAACTCCTCTACCTCGGCCTCCGGGACGTGGCCGACGCCTTCGACGTGCCGCTGGTCGGCGGGGACACGAATAGCTGGGCCGGCCGGCTGGTCGTCTCGGTGACGGTGTTCGGCGAGGCGACGCCCCGCGGGCCGGTCCTCCGGTCCGGGGCCAAGCCCGGCGACTGGGTGATGGTCACGGGGCCGCTCGGCGGGAGCATCCGCGGCCACCACCTGACGTTCACCCCGCGGGTGCGGGAGGCGTTACGCCTGCACGAGGTCGCCGAGCTGCACGCGATGGCCGACATCAGCGACGGGCTGGCCGCCGACCTCAACCACATCCTCGAAGAAAGCCGGTGCGGGGCGGTGTTGGAGGCCGCCGCGATCCCGATCGCCCCGGCCGCGGTCGAGTTGGCCCGTGAGACGGGGAAATCGCCGCTGGACCACGCCCTCGGCGACGGCGAGGACTTCGAGCTGGTCTTTACGATCAGCCCGGCCGACGGCGAGCGGTTAATGTGGGGGCAGCCGGTGCCGGGGGTGAGGCTGGCGAAGATCGGCGAGTGTGTGGCCGAGGGGCTGTGGCTGGAGGAGGGCGGCGCCCTCCGGCCGCTGGAGCCGACGGGGTGGGTGCATCCGGTTTAGGCGGGCGGGGGCGAATCCGGGCGAACCCCGAGCGCGAGCGAGGGGGTGTCAGGACACAGGCCCCACCCCCTATCCCCCTCCCCCCGCGGGGGAGGGGGGACCGGACAAAGCCCTCCCCCTCGAAGGGGGTGGAGGGCCTGAGCCGCCGTGGTTCTGTTCCCCCTCTCCCCGCGGGGGAGGGGGTTAGGGGGGTGGGGTCGGTCTTCGCCCGCCTACTTCGCCAGCACGGCGATGGCCCCGGTCTCGCTGACGAACAGCAGGTTCCCGGTCCGGTTGTCCCGGAACACCTCGACGGCGTACTTCTTGGCCTTGTCGAACTCCTTCTCCCCGCCCTTGCGGGCCGGCAGGTTCATCCCCCCGAGCCACGTCACCCCCTTGGCGTCGGCCAGCTTCCCGGCCGGGGCCGCCGCCACCGCCCCGGCCTCGGTCACGTACACCAGCGTCCCGGCGTTCGGGTCCTCGTACACCTCGACCCCCACCCGCTTGGTCGCGTCGGTGAACCCCGGCTCGTCCGCCCCCCGCACCCGCAACACCAGCCCGTAGGCCGACCGCGGGTCGGCCACCTTCTTCGGGTCGATGGCGGCGGCCGGGGCCGGCGCGGCGGCGATCGCCCCGGCCTCGGTCAGGTACAGCAGCCCGCCGGTCGACTCGTCCCGGAACACCTCGGCCCCGAACCGCTTGGCCTTCTCGAACGTCTGCTCGTCCGGCCCCCGGACCTTCAGGTTGGCCCCGTACTGGAGCCGGGTGCCGGTCCCGCCCGCCCCGCCGGCCGGGGCCGACGCCACCGCCCCGGCCTCGGTCACGTACAGGAGCCGGTTCGACGCCAGGTCGCGGAACACCTCGACGCCCCACGGCTTGGTCTTCTGGGTGAACTCGGTCTCCCCGGCCTTGCGGACCCGCAGGTCGTGGGCCGTCTGCCACTGGCACCGCTTGTCCGACCCGACCGGCCCGGCCGGGAACACGGCCAGCCCGCCGGCCTCGGTCACGACCACCGCGAACGCCCGCCTGGCGTCCCCGTCGGCGACCTCGTGGCCGTACACCTCGACCCCGACCTTGGCGGCCTTCGGGAAGTCCTTTTCGCCGCCCGGCCGAACTTTCAGGTCGTGCCCGTAGAGGAACTTCGGGGCCGGCCCCGGGTCGGCCGGCTTCGGCTGCCCGGCGGCCAGCCCGACCCCGGCCAGTACCGCGGCCAGCCCGGCGGTGATCCGCGTCCGCATGTCGTCCCTCGGTTGGGGTGTCTCGGTCGGTCTGACGAGCCCGGGCGGTTCGGCTAACAGCATAGTTTACGTTCCGGCCGGCGGCGGCGGGGGAAGAGACCCCACCCCCCGGCCCCCTCCCCCACAGGGAGAGGGGGAGGAAGAAGACGGACCCCACCCCCTAACCCCCTCCCCCGCGGGGGGAGGGGGGACCGGAGAATCACTGGCTCGGGTCTGTTCCCCCCCCCTCTCCG
>JAIEQO010000384.1 GCA_019747655.1 Gemmataceae bacterium
CCAACAGCACCGGCGGGGTGATGGGGAAGATGATCGACGCCCAGAGCATCTGCGTGGCGACGGCCGGGACGAACCAGCTCGGCCGGGAGGCCGACATCTTCAAGGCGGTCATCTGGCACAGCACCCTGCTGGCCTGCATCGTCGGGGCCCTGACGGCGCTGCAAGCCTTCGTCCCGCCGTTCACCGCGATGGTGCCGCACCCGTAGGATGTCCGGGACGGGTGTGTCAGCCCTGGGACCGCGGCCGTCCCGGCCGCTCTTCGGCAGGCGGCAAAAGCGGCCGGGACGGCCGCGGTCCCAGGGAAGAGACCCGCCGACACCCCCGACCGACCGGAGACCACCCGATGACTCGTCTTGCGTTCGCCGCCCTCGCCGCCCTGCTCGCCCTCGCCGCCCCGGCCGGCGCCGGGAAGTTCAATAAGGTCCTCTCGCCCGGCGACGCGGCCCCGGCGTGGGAGGGGTTGGCCGGGGCCGACGGCAAGACGCACGCCCTGGCCGACCTGAAGGACAAGGACGTGGTGGTCGTCGTCTTCACCTGCAACAGTTGCCCGGTGGCGGTGGCCTACGAGGACCGGCTCGTCGCCTTCGCCAAGCGGCACGCCGGGCCGGACGCCAAGGTCGGGCTCGTCGCCGTCAACGTGAACACCGGGAAGGACGACGCCCTGCCGGCCATGACCAAGCGGGCCGAGAAGAAGGGCTTCCCGTTCCCGTACCTGTACGACCCCACCCAGGAGATCGCCCGGAAGTACGGGGCCCAGTTCACCCCCGAGTTCGTCGTCCTGGACAAGGACCGGAAGGTCGTCTACCTCGGGGCGATGGACGACAAGGCCCCGCCCGGCGAGGCCAAACTGAAGCACCTGGAGGCGGCCGTGGCCGCGGCCCTGGCCGGCAAGAAGCCGGAGACGACCGAGACCTCGGCCGCCGCCGGTTGTGGGATCAAGTTCAACCGGAAGAAGCGGGAGTATGATTGACCGGAAAAAGGCAGGGCCGCAGATGACGCAGACTCCGGCGCAGATGGACGCAGATGGAACGAAATCCCGTGTTCATATCCGCGTGTTCGCTGCGTCCTCAAATCTGCGTCATCCGCGGCCCTGCCTTTCTTCCGTGTCCGGTCCCTCCGAGAGCCGGACCTCCCGGAACCGGGTGCCGGCCGAGTCGTAGAAGATGACCCGCCCGGCGTCGGCCGCCCAGACCGCGCTGGCCCGCAGCCGCCGCGGCCCCTCGACGTGGAACACCACCCCGCACGCCCGCCCGGCCTTCACCAGGGGGGTGCGGAACAGCGGGGCCTGGCCCGGGTCGAGGGCGTCCCGGTCGCACAGCGTCCGGTGGACGTACCCGGCTAGCTCCTCGGCCGACGGCAGCGCGAGCACCTCCGCCATCCCCACCTCCGCGACGAACGAGCCCCCTTCCCATCGGCCGCCGGCCCGCCCCGTCGCTCGCGCCGCCGCCCGAACGCCGCCCGTCCCGGGGCCGGCCGCGCCGGCTTTACCAGTCGTTCAGTTGGCGCAGGGCCTCGTACAGGACGATCCCGACGGCCGTGGCCAGGTTGAGGCTGCGGACCGCCCCCGTCGGCATCGGGATGCCGATGACCCGGCCCGCACACTTCTCGCGGACTCCCGGTGGTAGCCCCGACGACTCGTTGCCGAAGAGCAGACAGTCGCCGTCGCGGAATGCCGCCTGGGTGTACGGCACGTCCGCCGGCGTCTCGACACACCAAATCCGAGGCCCGACCGTGAGGGAGGGCGCCTCCGCAGCGCCCTCCCTCACGGTCGGGCCTCGGACGGACAGAGCCGCGGCGAACTCCTCCCACGTCGCGTGCCGCAGCCAATCCACCGCCGGCCAGTAGTCGAGCCCGGCCCGCTTGAGCGACTTGTCGTCGAGCCGGAACCCGAGCCGGCCGATGAGGTGGAGCCGGGCCCCGGTGGCGGCGCACAGCCGGGCCACGTTCCCGGTGTTCGGCGGGATTTCCGGCTCCCACAAGGCGACGTGCAGCACCCCCGACCCCTCCGGTTCTGCCGGTCGGGGGTGTTGTACCGGCCGGGCCGGCGGTGGGTCCGAAATCGGCCGTCCGGGGGGACGAACACCGGTTCAGGTCGGGCGTCCGACCGGGAAGAATGCCGGATGCGGGTGAGCGGCGCGGCGTCAGCCCGCCGGTGGTCGGAC
>JAIEQO010000465.1 GCA_019747655.1 Gemmataceae bacterium
CCACCGTGCAACTCGCCATGATTCGCCGCTACCTCCGGCTGCTCCGCAGCCAACCGGTTTCAGCAGACAGAACCTAGGACGTTGTTCTCGTAGTACTCGTCGTCCTTCGGGAGGGTGTACGGCCCGACGACCCGGCCGCCGACGTTCAGCTGGTTGTTCGACATGTCCAGGTAGTATTGGGTGACGGTCAGGGGCGGCCGCCCGGGCACGACCGGGGCCGCCGAATCGCCGAACAGCCGAAGCTGGAACTGGGCGGTCGTGAACGGGGCCGGCCGGTTCTTGAACCCGAGGGTAATCACCAGGACGGACCGGTTCTTCTCCAGGCCCCGGGGCGAGGCTTGGGCGGCGGCCCCGGCGGCGGCCGCCAGCCGCTGGAACCGTTGGACCGCGTTCGACCGGGCGTACCCGGCGTGGGGGGTGATCGCCCGACCTTCCAGGTGTTTCGGCAGGCCCTTTCCGTCCGCGGGGGGCGGCGGGCTGGACCGTCCCTCCGTCGGTAGGGTCAGGACCACAGCCACGAGCAGCATCACGGATGCGGTGACGGACCGCTTCATGGTAGGCCGCCTTTCGGGCGGTGCGGGTCGGCGGGGGCGAGTACTCGGCCGGCTAGCTCGTATTACATTCCAAACGGACAGCCGCTTGATGTCAAGCGGAAACCCCCGGCGGCCTGGGGCAGGTGATCGCGGCGCGACCCCCGGTGTTCGCCGGGTGTCGGACGGCTATCCTACCCTCTGCGAGCCGGACTTCCATTCCGGGTCCGCCCCACAGGTCCACGACCGCGATGAGCGCTCCCGATACCCGCACCCGTCCGCTCCCGCCGCTCGGCCTGAACCCGTCGTCCGCGGCCCAGGGCACATCGCCCGGCAGCTTCGCCAACCGGCCGGCCCTGGCCCCCGGCGCCGCCGGCGCGAGGACGTTCTCGTCGCCGGACACACCCGGGATGCCGGCCCCGTCCGACAAGACCGCCTGGGACTTCCTGCCGGCCGGCTGGTGTTCGTTCGCGCTCGTGGAAAGCGGATCGACGATCGATGTCGCCCCCGAAGACAGGCCGGGGTGGCGCGAGACCGTCTTCCAACAAGGCGACGGCAATTACCGGACGGTTTCGTACCCCACCGGCTTCCAGCCCGTCACCCAACTCGAACACGCCCGACTCGGGGTCATCACGCCGCAGATGGAACGGGTGGCCGAGCGGGAGCCGCACCTGACGGCGGCACAAGTCCGGGACGAGGTCGCCGCCGGGCGGATGGTCATCCCGGCCAACCTGACGCACCTCAAATACCGCCTCGACCCGATGGCCATCGGCCGGGCGTCGAAGACGAAGGTGAACGCCAACATGGGGGCGTCGCCGGTGTCGTCGAGCACGGACGAGGAGGTCGAGAAGCTCCGCTGGGCCGAGCGGTGGGGCGCGGACACCGTCATGGACCTGTCGACCGGCGGCGACCTGAACGCCACCCGCGACGCCATCATCCGTAACAGCACGGTGCCGATCGGGACGGTGCCGATCTACTCGATGATTATCGGCCGGAAGATCGAAGACCTGACGCCCGCGATGATCCTCGAAACCCTGGAACACCAGGCCCGGCAGGGGGTCGACTACTTCACCATCCATGCGGGCGTCCTCCGCGAGCACCTGCCGTTCATCAAGGACCGGCTCATCGGCATCGTCAGCCGGGGCGGGTCGCTCCTGGCCAAGTGGATGCTCACCCACGGCCGGCAGAACCCGATGTACGACCACTGGGAAGACATCTGCGATGTCATGCGGCGGTGGGACGTGACGTTCTCGATCGGCGACGGGCTACGGCCCGGCGGCCTCGCGGATGCGACCGACGCGGCCCAGCTCGCCGAGTTGTACACTCTGGGCGAACTCACGGAACGCGCCTGGCGGAAGGGGGTGCAGGTGATGGTCGAGGGGCCGGGGCACGTCCCGTTCGACCAGATCGAGTACAACATGAAGCTCCAGCGGGCGGCCTGCCACGGGGCCCCGTTCTACGTCCTCGGGCCTCTCGTCACTGACATGTTCCCGGGGTACGACCACATCACCAGTTGCATCGGGGCGACGGCCGCCGCCTACCACGGGGCCGCGATGCTCTGCTACGTCACCCCGAAGGAACACCTCGGGCTGCCGAAGAAGGACGACGTGAAGCAGGGGTGCGTGGCGTACAAGATCGC
>JAIEQO010000211.1 GCA_019747655.1 Gemmataceae bacterium
GACCGACGCGGCCACCGGCCGGGTGGTGTGGGAAGCCCGGGACGACCGGCCGATCCGGCACGTCCCCTGGTGCCTGGCGTTCAGCCCGGACGGCGCCCGGCTGGCGGTCGGGTTTGCGGGCGAGAACGAGCGGGAGCCGGGCGGCGTCCGGGTGTGGGAGGCGGCCGGCGGGCGGGAGGGGCGGTCGCTGACCGGGCCCGACGTTCACAGCCTGGCGTGGGGGCCGGACGGCCGGCTGGCGACCGGCGGGAACGACGGCACCGTCCGCTTGTGGGACCCGGACCGGGGGGTCGAGTTGCTCACCCTCCGCGGCCACACCGACATCGTTTGGGGGGTGGCGTTCACCCCCGACGGGCGCCGGCTCGTCTCCACCGCCGAGGACCGGTTGGTCCGGGTCTGGGACGCCGCCCCGGTCGTGCCGGGGGAGCACGTCGGCGACGAGCTGGCCACCCTGGCCGGCCACGCGAACGGGGTCAAGGCCCTGGCCTTCCGGCCGGACGGGGCGGCCCTGGCGACCGGCGGGGCGGACGGCCGGGTGCTGGTCTGGGACCCGCGGGACTGGGCGGCCGCCCCGCGGGGGCTGGCCGCCGGGCTCGACGACATCCACGCCCTGGCGTACAGCCCCGGCGGCGACCGGCTGGCGGTCGGCGGCAAGCCGGCCGGCCGGTCGGCCGTCCTCGACGCCCTCACCGGCGACCGGCTCGCCCTTCTGGAGCCCGTCCCCGGGACGTGGCCGCACCGGCTGGCGTTCGCCCCGGGCGGCGGGTTCCTGGCCGGGTGCGAGCAGAACGGGGGGGTGCAGGTGTGGGACGCCGCCGGCCGGGTCCGGCGGCTGGCCGAGGCCCCGCCGTGGGTGTACGGGGTGGCCGTCGCCTCCGGCCCCCGGCCGCTGGTGGCCGTCGCCAGCACGGCCGGCGGGGTGCGGGTGTACGACCCGGCGACCGCGGCGTCCGTCGCCGCCCTCGACCACCCGGCCGCGTCCGCCGTGGCCTTCAGCCCGGACGGGAGCCGCCTCGCCTCGGCCGGGTGGGACGACACGGTCCGGGTCTGGCGGGCGGCCGACTGGGCGCTGGCCGACCAGTACCGGGACCCGGGCGGGGGGGCGAACAGCCTGGCCTTCAGCCCGGACGGCCGGCGGCTGGCCTGGGGCGGGACGGACGCGGCGGTCAAGGTGTGGCGGGTCGGGACGGGACGGGTGGCGGTCCTCCGCGGCCACCGGCACTGGGTCTGGGACGTGGCCTTCGCCCCGGCCGGGGACGTCCTCGCGTCGGCCGGTCGGGACGGGACGGTCAAGGTGTGGCGGGTGCCGCCTCTCGGCCCAGAGTAGCCGGTGGGAAAATCGGGAAAGGCGGTACTCCCGGCCGGCCCGGGCGCAATTCCGGTGGTACGGGGCGGTGCCGACCGCCCCGCTCGACCCGCCCACGAACCGGAGGCCCCGATGCCGTCCGTCCGCCCGACCGCGGCCGCGGTTGCCGCCTGCGCCGCACTCCTCGCCGCCCCGGCCCGAGCCGACTTCCTCGTCACCTTCACCGGCGAGTTCGACTCCGGCGGAGGCATCTCCGAGCGGTTCGACGGGACCGACTTCACCTACGGCGAGTTCCCGCCGCTGTTCGACCTGGACCGCCTGGACGGCGGGTCGTTCCGGGCCACGTTCCGGCTCCCGTCCCTCCCCCCGATGTCGGGCACAGGGACCCGGGCGTTCGACATCGCCCCCCCGGCCCTGGTGGCACTCACACTGTTCGACGCCACCGGGGCGGTGGTCCACCCCGGCCTCGGCGGGACGGTCGACCGGGGCGAGGTGCGGAACGACCGGACCTTGCCCGGCCGTTTCCGCGAGGACGGGGTACTCTTCGGCGGTTCGCTCGCCTGGGGAGGGGCGACCGGGCTGGTCCTGCCGCCCGAGCGGTTCGGCCCGAACCGGGCGTCGCAGGCGGTCGTCGAGTTCGGCTTCTCGACCATCGACCGGGGGTCGCCGGACATCCCGGGCGACCTCACCGTCCCGACGGACGGGGACACCTACCTCGGGTTCGACGAGTCCTACTTCTTCCTCGCGCTCGAAGTCGTCAACGGCGACTACCCGGACCAGGTCGGTCCCTACTGACCGGCAGGTAAGCAAGGCTATCCAACTCGGAGCCGGCTCGTAATCTCTTTCGGATGAGGAGCAACGGGA
>JAIEQO010000369.1 GCA_019747655.1 Gemmataceae bacterium
CGGCGGTGGGGGACGGGGGGTGGGGTCCTCCGGGGTCCGCCACCCGGCTAACCCACATCGTCGTCATGGGGATGGGCGAGCCGCTGGCCAACCTCGACAACCTGCTCGACGCCCTCGCGGTGGCCGGCGACCCGAAGGGGCTCGGTATTGGGGCCCGGCACGTCACCATCTCGACGGTCGGGCTGCCGGCCAAGATCAAGCGGCTCGCGGAACTCGGCAAGCAGTACCACCTCGCGGTATCGCTGCATGCGCCGAACGACACGCTCCGCACCCGGATCGTGCCGACCAACGACAAGACCGGGATCGGGCCCATCCTGGACGCGGCCGACGAGTTCTTCCACCAAACCGGCCGGCAGGTGACGTTCGAGTACGTCGTCCTCGGCGGGCTGAACGATAAGGTCGAGCACGCCCGGCAGCTCGCCGCCCTCCTGGCCGGGCGAAAGGCCCACGTCAACCTGATCCCGTGGAACGATGTCGAGGGGCTGCCGTACCGCCGGCCGCACGACGACGACCTGCGACGGTTTACGGACACACTCCGCCGGGCCGGGGTGGGGGTGAAGGTGCGGAAGCGGAAGGGGTCGGAGATCGACGCCGCCTGCGGCCAACTGCGGCGGAAGGTAGAAGCGGAAGCTAGGGGCGAACGGCCGGCGTGAGCCGGCCGTTCGCCCGGGACGTACAACACCGGCCGGCTCACGCCGGCCGTTCGCCGGGGGCAGCATGTCCGCCGGGCTGACCAGCTCGCAGATGGCCCTCCGGGACCCGGACGTCCGGCTCATGCTCCGGGTCCGGGACGCCGACGACGGGGCCGCGTTCGCCGAGCTGGTCGGGCGGTTCCAGCACCGGCTGGTGGCCGTCCTGCACCACCTCGTCGGGGACGCGGGCGAGGCCGAGGATTTGGCCCAGGAGGCGTTCCTGCGGGTCTACCGGGCCCGGGCCAAGTACCACCCGACGGCCAAGTTCGGGACCTGGCTGTTCGCCGTCGCCCACAACCTGGCCCTGAACGCCCGGCGAGACCGGAAGCGGCGGCCGGTGTTACACCAGCAGGGGCCGGACGGGGGCGGGTCGGCCGAGGTCGCCGGCCCGGGCCGGCCGGACGACGCCCCGAGCCACCACCTGCGGCAGTTGGAGCTGGCGGCGGCCGTCCGCCGGGCCCTGGACACGCTCAACGAGCGGCAGCGGGCGGCGGTGGTGCTGAGCAAGTTCGAGGACATGCCCTACGCCGAGATCGGGAGCGTGCTGGGGATGTCGGAGAAGGCCGTGAAGTCCCTCCTGGCCCGGGCCCGGGTGCAACTCCGGGACGCCTTGCAAGGGTTCGTGGGCGGCGACCGGGGGGCGGCGGACGGGGGTGGGGAGGACGAGCCATGACCGACGACACCCGCGAGACGGACCCGGCCGAGGCCGAGCTGGTCGCCTACCTGGACGGCGAACTGGGCCCGGCCGCGGCCGCGAAGGTCGAGGCCCGTCTGGCCGCCGACCCGGCCTACCGCAGCCGGGCCGCCGCCCTCCGCCGGTCGTTCGCCCTGCTCGACGTGCTGCCCCGGCCGGAGGTCACGCCGACCTTCGCCGCCCGCACGCTGGCCAACCTGCCCGCTGCCCCGTCGGCCGGTTCGGCGGTACTTCCAGCTCCGTTGCCAAAATCTCGACCCGCGTGGCCGTGGGCTGCCGGGGTAGCCGCAGCCGCGGCCGTTGCCTTCGTGGCGGCCTACCTCGTCACCGCCGCCGTCTTGCCCGTCCCCACCGCGGCCGAGCCGACCGCCGAGACACTCTCGGTCGCCGACCTCCGGATCGTCGAGAACCTGCCCTTGTATGCCGTTGCCGACGACCTCCCGTTCGTCGAGCGGCTGGCCGACCCCGACCTGTTCGGCGACGAATCCGCCCCGGCCGGACCGGCAGCCGAGCCCGAGAAGCCGTCGGGAAAGGCCCTCGACAACCTGATCCGGACGTTCCGCGAGCTGCCGCCCGACGACCGCGAGCGGGTCCGCAAGTTCGACCGGCAGTTGGCCGAGCAACCCCCAGCCCGCAAGGGCCAACTCGTCCGCACGCTGGAGGCTTACGCCGCCTGGCTCGACCGGCTCCCGCCCGCCGACCGGGCCGCCGTCCTCGCCGCCCCTTCGGCCGACGCCCGGCTCGACGCGGTCCGGGCCGCTCGCCGTAGCCGTTGGGTCGCCGGGCTCCCGCC
>JAIEQO010000286.1 GCA_019747655.1 Gemmataceae bacterium
CGACAAGGGCCGGCGGCTCGTCCTGACCAACTACCACGTCGTCGGCAACGTCAAGGACGCGACCGTCTTCTTCCCGGCGTTCGACGGCAAGAAGGTCGTCCCCGAGCGGCGGTACTACCTCGACCGGGCCCGGGCCCTCGGCATCCCCGGCGAGGTGGTCGAGGTGGACAAGGCGGCCGACCTCGCCCTCGTCCGGATCGACCGGGTGCCGGAGGGGGCAGCCGAGCTGCCGCTGGCGGCCGACAGCCCGGACCCCGGCCAGACCGTCCACTCGGTCGGCAACCCGGGCCGGAGCGGGGCGCTGTGGGTGTACACCCCCGGCAAGGTCCGGCAGGTGTACGCCAAGAAGTGGCGGGCCAAGCTGGACGACCGGCACGTCCACGAGTTCGAGGCCCGGGTGGTCGAGACCGACAGCCCGACCAACCCAGGCGACAGCGGCGGCCCGCTGGTCGACGACGCCGGCCGGCTGGTCGGCGTCACCGAGGGCGGGGCGATCGACGCCCAGTCGCTCAGCACGTTCGTCGACCTGTCGGAGGTCAAGCGGCTGCTCCGCCGGCGGTCGGTGATGGCCCTGCGGGACGCCGACGACAAGCCCGCGGCGAAGGAGAAAGAGCCGCCGGGGAAGGCGGCACGGGAGAAGCCGTTGCCGAGCACGGACGGGGCGAAGCTGTTCGGCGAGGAGGCGTGGAAGAAGGTCGGCCCGGCGGCCGAGCGGCTCTTGAAGGAGCGGAAGACGGACCTCGTTGTGGAGACGGTCGAGACCCCGCCGAAGGACGACATCGAGAAGGTCCGGGGGATGTCCGGGGCCGAGCGGGAGCGGTACTTCGGCAAGCTGGTCGTGGAGCGGGCGAAGGCCGACAAGCTGGCCGGGGTGTACCTGTTCGTGTGCAAGACGCCGCCGTTTTTGTACGTCGAGGTGACCGAGGGGTTCGGCGGGCCGGACGACGCCCGCAAGCGGCTGGCGGACGACCTGCGGAAGACGCTCCTGGCCGCCTTCCGGGACAAGAAGTTCGACGAGGGGCTGATGAAGGCGATCAACATGGTCCTGGAGGCGAAAGGCCTGGGGGAGAAGAAGTGACGGCCGGCGGGATCATGCTCTGCGACGACCTGATCTTCTTCAGCCGGGTGGCGGGCACCGCCCGGGCCGCCGGGCTCGCGGTACGGCAGGCGAAGACCCCGGCCGCGGTGCTCGACCTGGCCCGGCAGGCGCCGCCCGGCGGGGTGCTCCTCGACCTGCACGCCGACGGCCTCGACCTGCCGGCCTTCCTGGCGGAGTTGCGGGCGGTCTGCCCGGTGACGCCGCGGACGGTCGCGTTCGGGTCGCACGTCGCGGCCGACCTGCTCAAAGCCGCCCGGCAGGCCGGGTGTGACCGGGTGCTGCCGCGGAGCCAGTTCGTCAAGGAGCTGGAGGCGGAGTTGGCGGGGTGGCTCACTCCGGGCGAGCGGGAGCAGACCCCTCCCCCCGGCCCCCTCCCCGCAGCGGGGAGGGGGTGAAGACCCCGAGCCGGTCCGGTCCCCCCTCTCCCTCCGGGGGAGGGGGTTAGGGGGTGGGGTCTGCGGCCCTACAGTTGCTTCTGCCGGATCAGCGCCCCGAGCCCGGCGACGTGCTTACACCGGCCCCAGCGGAGGAACCCGAGGCACTCGCAGGTGCTGTCGTCCGGCCGGCCGACCCGGACGTGGTAGACGTTCCCCATCCCGAGCCGGTGGACGGCGAACCCCCGCCCGCCGATCTCGCACGGCAGTTCCCGCAGCGTGTAGAACTGCGGCCGGCCTTCCCCGCCGTCGATCCGGAAGACGCCGACCCCGTCGTCCGCCGGCGGCCGGACCAGTCGGATCGTCCGGGCCGGTGCCGCCGCCTCGCCCATGCCCCCATTCTAGCTGGCCTTCCCCGGCCCGCCGCCGGTGGTAGAATCCGGGTCATGCGCTTCACCAAGATGCACGGGGCGGGCAACGACTACGTGTACGTCGACTGCGTCAACGGCCCCACGCCGGCCGACCCGCCGGCCGTCAGCCGGGCCGTCAGCGACCGCCACTTCGGCATCGGGTCGGACGGGCTGATCCTGATTGGTAAGTCCGAGGTGGCGGACGCCCGGATGCGGATGTTCAACGCCGACGGGTCCGAGGCCGAGATGTGCGGCAACGGCATCCGCTGCGTGGCCAAGTACGTCTACGACCACGGC
>JAIEQO010000367.1 GCA_019747655.1 Gemmataceae bacterium
GGATTCGACTCGTACCGCCGCAAGCTCCAGACCAAAGGTGAAGGACAACTCCGGCTGGCTGCTTAGAGCCTGTTATGCACCTAACGGCCGGTGTCTGCACTCTTTAGCGGTATGAGTACTTCGCGGAAGCCGTACCCAAGCGACGTTTCGGACGACGAGTGGGCGTTCGCCGCCCCGTACCTGACACTGCTCCGGGAGGACGCCCACCAGCGGCGGCACGACCTGCGGGCGGTGTTCGACGCCCTCCGGTGGGTGGTCAAGACGGGAGCCGAGTGGCGGTTCCTGCCGCACGACTTCCCGCCGTGGGAGGCGGTCTACCAGCAGGCCCGGCGGTGGCTGGCGGCCCGGGTGTTCGAGCACATGGCCGACGACCTCCGGGCCGTCCTGCGGGTGGCGGCCGGGCGGAACCCGACCCCGTCCGCCGCCGTCCTGGACAGCCGCACGGTGCAGTCGACCCCGGAGAGCGGGGCGCGGGCCGGGTACGACGGGCACAAGCGGCGGAAGGGGTCGAAGGTCCACGCCGCCGTCGATACGCTCGGCCACCTGCTGGCGCTGCGGGTGACGCCGGCCAGCGCGGACGACCGGGGCGAGGGGTTCGGGCTGGCGGCCGAGGTGCAGGAGGCGACCGGGCAGGCGGTCCGGGTGGCGTTCGCCGACCAGGGGTACACCGGCGACCAGCCGGCGGCCGACGCGGCGAGCCACGGGATCGAGCTTGTGGTGGTGAAGCACGCGGAGCCGAAGCGGGGGTTCGTGCTGCTCCCGCGGCGGTGGGTGGTGGAGCGGTCGTTCGCCTGGCTGGCCCGGTTCCGGCGGCTCGCCCGGGACTACGAGCGGACGGCCGGCGTGTTGGCCGGCTGGCACTGGGTCGCATTCGTGGCCCTGTTGCTCCACCGCGCCGCCCTCACCGCCCCGGTAGGTTCATAACTGGCTCTAAGCGATGGGGCGGTCGAATCAGGAGGCGGTGTGGCCAAGTGCGACGAGGGCTACCGGTGCGAGGTGTGCGGCCGGGACGTGGAGGCCGTCACCGACTCGGACCTGTACCTGCGGTACGTCCTCGGCGAGGTGCCGCTAGAACTACTCCACCGGCTCCCCGAGCGGCACCTCTGCTGCAACCCGGCCCTGGCCCAGTACATTACCGACCCCGGCTTCGGGCCGGTCGCCTGCCCCGGGCCGTTCGACAAGGCCGGCCTCGACCCGACGTTCGTAACCGACGAGGAGCGCCGCGTCACCCGCGGCTGGCTGCGGCTGCAAGCAATCCCGACGCTCGGGCTTACCGTACCGGAGTACCCTCTGGCCGTCACCCCGGACGGGGATGGGTCCGGAGACCCCACCCCCCGTTCCGTCCCCCACCCCTTTCCTTCCCCTCCACCACGGGGAGAAAGGGAGGAAGCCCCGAGCCGGTCGGTTCTGTTCCCCCCTCCCCCCGCGGGGGAGGGGGGCTAGGGGGGTGGGGTCTCCTGGTTCTGTACCCCTCTCTTTCCGACCCCAAGGACATCCCCATGACCCTGCTCGCCGTACTCGTCGTCGCCGCCTCCCTCGACATCGAGTCCGGCCCGAAGGCCGGGGAGAAGGTCCCGGCCCTGAAGGCGTTCGGCTTGGTCGGGCCGGTCGAGGGGAAGGAGGCCGACTACGCGGCCGACCGCAAGGACGCCCCGACCGTGTACCTGATCGTCCAGGCCGAGCACTTCAGCCGGCCGATGGCCCGGTTCATGAAGACGCTCGACGGCCAGGTGGCGAACGTGGATGAGAAGGCCCGGGTGGTGGCCGTCTGGGTCGGCGACAAGGAGACGTTCGCCAAGACCAAAGAGCGGCTGCCGCTGGTCCAGATGTCGCTCAAGTTCGAGAACACGTCGATGGCCGCGTTCGACGGCGAGAAGGGTGGCCCGGACGGCTGGGGGATCAACCCCGACGCCCACCTGACGGCGGTGGTCGCCGCGAAGGGGAAGGTCACGAAGTCGTTCGCCTTGGTGTCGGTCAACGAGACGGACGTGCGGCCGGTGCTGGCGGAGTTGAAGAAGGCCGCGGGGAAGTAGGACGGAGTAAGAGTCTATCCGGAAAGCGGGCTGTACCCGAAGCCCAGGCTCGGGGCAACCTTGCACCCTTCCGCTGACCCGCGGATGGGCCCGAGATGGACAACGTGTACCCGACCGACCTGGCCGACGGCCGGTGGTCCGTGATCGCACCCCTGATC
>JAIEQO010000667.1 GCA_019747655.1 Gemmataceae bacterium
GCCTCCGCCCCCGCCGCGGCGGCGTCCTTCTCCTTCCCCTCCGCGGCCGACCGGGCGGCCCCGGCCTGGGCGTCCTTCTCCCCGGCCAGCCGGGCGGCCCGGCCGAGCAGGGCGTTCGACTGGTCGGCGAGCTGGTCGGCCTTGCCGGCGGCCCGCTCCAGCTCGGCCTGCTGGTCGGGCGGGAGGCCGGCGGCCGGCTTCCCGGGCGGGACCTTCTCGGGCAGCTTGTCGGCGGCCTCGGCCCCCCGCCGGGCGGCGTCCCGCAGGACCCGGGCCTCGCCCCGGATTTCGGCCGCGTCGCCCCACCGGGCGAGCAGGTCGAGCAGGGTCGTCAGCCCCTCCTCGACGGCCTTCTGGTGCCGCCCGGCCTGGGCCAGCAGGTTCGGGACGGCCCCCTCCTGCCCCGGCTTCGGCGGCTGAGCCCCGAGCTGCCGGGCGTCCCCGAGCTTCGGGTCGATGGCGGCCAGGTCGCGGTCGGCCAGCCGGCCGAGTTCGTCGGCCACGGCGTCCAGCCGGTCGGTCGTTTGCGACTTCGGCAGGCCGTTCGCCCGGGCCGTCTCCCGCAGCAGATCGGCCTTCGCCCGCAGCCCGTCCCGCGGGTCGGCGACCTTCCCCCGGACCTGCCGCTGGGCCGCCTCGGCGGCCTGGAGGACCGACCGGTCGGCCGGGGAGAGGGTGCCGTCCGGCTGCGGGGTCAGCCCGGCCGTCTGGCGGTTCACCTCCCGCTGTTGCTCGCGGAGCCGGATCAGCTCCGGCCGCAGCCCGGCCAACTCCTTTTGGACTTCGGCCTCGACCGCCTCCGGCGTGGCGACGCGGAGTTCGATGTCTCCGCTGCGGCCGGGGTCCTTGAGGACCGTCACGTCGTCGTGGTCGTCGGCGGCCCCGCGGAGGACGACCACGTCGCCGTCCCGGGCCGGGGTGCCGTCGTCGCGGAGGAACCCGGCTACCGGCAAGATCATCCCCGCCTCGGCCCGGACCACCGGTGGTCGCAGGGTCGTGGCGGCGACACCGGCCGCGGCCGCGAGCGGGTCGGTGGACCGCCGGGCGTCCGCGAGCGGGATCGTTTTCAACTGCCCGTCCCGGCCGACCCGGTATTCGAGGAACGTCCGCCGGACGGCGTAGACCTCGTCCTCGGCCGCGACGCGGACCGGGACGGCGGCGGTCGGCACGACCAACAGCGTGTCCCGTCCGGGCGCCGGCCGCAGCAGGGTGACGACCGGGGCCGGGTCGGGCACGAGCCGGAGTTCGAGCAGCCGCGACCCCTGCACCCCATCGTCGTCGCTCATCCGCAGGGCGTACATGCCGCTCAGCGACGGGGTGAAGGTGGCCGTCATCGTCCGGCCGTCGCCGGAGACGGTCAGCGGGATGTCGGCCGCGACGACGTCGGCCAGGAGCCGGCCGCCGAGCGCCGCCAGCGGGTTGAGGTGGCCGACGGCCGCCAGCCCGGCGGGCTGTTCCACCGGGGTTCGGTCGCCGACGAAGGTGAGCACCGCCCGCGCCAGCGGCACGTCGGCCGCCGCCCGGAGCGACACGACCGTGCCGACCGGGACCTCGACCACCGCGGCCCCGTCCGGCAGCTCGACCGGCGATAGACCGGTGTATGCGGGCGGGATGGCCGACACCTGGGGCGACGGCCGGCCGTCGAGCGGGACCAGCCGGGGCGGCGGAACCACCGCCACGTCGAGCCAGCCGGTGTCGGCGTCGTTGGCCGTCACCCGGACGGCGAACGTGTTGACCAGCCGGCCGCCGTCGAGCCGGGCGGTGACGGCGGCCCCGGCCGCCGGCTTCCCCTCGTCCGGGGCGAGCGGGTAGTCCTCCTGCCACTCGTCCCCGCCGGCGACCCGGACGGCCACGGTCGCGCGGTCGGGGATCACGCCCGTTACCGCGAACCGAATGTCGAGCCCCTCGCCCTTCGGCAGCCGGATCGGGAAGGCCGGGGACAGGAAGTCGATGCGGGTCTTGGCCGGGTACGGGTGGTGGCCGAACGGGTCGACCAGCCGGACGAGGGCGGCCGCCGCCAACGCGGGCTTCCAGGCGGCCAGCGGCCCGGCCACCGCGACCACCAGGGCCGCCGCCCAGAACCACCGCCACGCCCGGGCGGCCGGGACGACCGTGTGCAGGTCGAGCCGCTCGGCCAGCCGCTCGGCCTTGCGGACGGCGGCCGCCCGGAGCCGGCGGGAGACGCCCCGGT
>JAIEQO010000126.1 GCA_019747655.1 Gemmataceae bacterium
TCCGCCGAACCGTCGGTCGGGCGAACGGCTCCAGGGCGGCCGCCGCCTCGGCCGGCGTCGGGTAGCGGTCCGCCGGGTTCTTCGCCAAGAGCTTCGCCACCACCGCGGCCAGCTTCGGCGGCACGTCCGGGCGGAGGCTCGTGACCGCCGGCGGGGCCTCCCGGGCGTGCCGCTCGACCTTCCCGGCCACGTCCCCGCCGGGGAACACCACCCGCCCGGTCAAGAGCACGAACAGGGTGCAGCCGAGCGAGTACAGGTCGGCCCGGGTGTCGGCCGCGTGCAGGTCGGCGGCCTGCTCCGGGGCCAGGAAGTCCGGGGTGCCGACCAGCCCGCCGGCCATCGACAGGGTGTCGGCGGCCGCGGCCGCGGGGCGGTCGGGCTCATGCTCGCCCAGGGGGGTTGGGGCGGCCGGGTCGTTCAGCCGGGCCAGCCCGAGGTCGAGGACCTTGACCACGCCGTTGCACAGCATCAGGTTGGCCGGCTTGATGTCCCGGTGGACGAGGCCCCGCTCGCGGGCGTGCTCCAGCCCGAGGCAGGCCTGCCGGGCGTACTCGCAGGCTTCGGCGACCGGCAGCGGCCCCCGCCGCTCGACCAGCTTGCCCAGGTCGGTCCCGGGCAGGTACTCCATGACCAGGAAGTGGGTCCCGTTGGCCTCGTTGGCGTCGTGGACCCGGACGATGTTCGGGTGGTCGAGCTTGGCGACCGCCCGGGCCTCCCGCCGGAACCGCCGGACGGCCGACGGGCTGGCCACCCGGTCGGGCCGGATGACCTTCACCGCGACCTCGCGGTCGAGGTGGACCTGGCGGGCCTTGTACACCCGGCCCATGCCGCCGTCCCCGAGGTCGGCCAGCAGCTCGTACCCGGGGAGGTCGGGCCGGGGGGCGTCGGGGGCGGGGTCGCCGGCCGCGCCGTCGCTGGTCCGGGTGAGGTCGCCGGGCGGGGCGGCGACACTCAGGGTGATGTCGTCGGCCGGTCTCGGGGCGGCGACCAGCAGGGCGGTAGTGGCCGGCTCGGCGGCCGCCCCGCACGCCGGGCAGGGGGCGTCGTCCGGGGAGTCCCAGGCGTGGCCGTTGCGGCACCGCGATACGTTCATCCGAACGCCCTCGGGCAGATGGCGCCAGCCTACCAAACGGCCGGGCGGGCGGCAAACGGGAGTCGATCAGGCGTCGTTCGTTGCGACTGGGTTCATTGGTTCGGCCGCGGGGTGTGCGGGTTGCCGAACCAAACTAACGACCGCCGCCCGGCCGTATACTGGCCGCATCCTTCCGAGGCCCTGCCGATGGCACCCCCCACGACGTTCCAGGCCGTCCCCGGGCAGGACGAGCTGGCCGGGATGGCCCGCGACCTGTCGTTCCACCCGAGCACCGCCGCCGACCCGAAGGTCCTCACCCGCGAGCAGGTCGAGCGGTTCAACCGGGACGGCTACCTGAAGCCGTTCCGCATCTTCACCGAAGAGGAGGCGGCCGACCTCCGCCGGTACTTCGACGGGCTGCTGGCCAGGTACACGGCCGAGGGGAAGGACAGTTACTCGATCTCGTCGGCCCACCTGCGGCACGGCCGGGTGTGGGACATCCTGACCCACCCGCGGGTGGTCGGCATCGTGTCGGACCTGCTCGGGCCGTCCGTCATCGGCTGGGGGTCGCACTTCTTCTGCAAGATGCCCGGCGACGGGAAGGCGGTGAGCTGGCACCAAGACGCCAGCTACTGGCCGCTGACCCCGTCGAAGGCCGTCACCGTCTGGCTGGCGGTCGACGACGCCGACCGGGGGAACGCGGCCATGCGGTTCCTCCCCGGCACCCACGTCCTCGGCCACCTGACGTACAAGCTGAGCGAGACCGACGAGGGGAACGTCCTGAACCAGACGGTCCCCGGCATCGACGAGTACGGCGACCCGGTGTACGCCGAGTTGAGGGCCGGGGAGGCGTCGGTCCACGCCGACCTGCTCTTGCACGGGTCGGAGGCGAACACGTCGAGCCGCCGGCGGTGCGGGCTGACCCTGCGGTACACCCCCGGGGACGTGCGGGCCGGGCTCGGCTGGCACGACAAGGGGGTGGTGGTGGCCGGCGACCCGCCGGCCCACTGGGGGAACCGCCCGCGGCCGACCGAGGAGTGAACCCCGACCCGGCGCCGGGTGTCCCGGTGAGCGGCGCGGCGTCAGCCCGCCGGTTGCTTGGACACCGGCGGGCTGACGCC
>JAIEQO010000664.1 GCA_019747655.1 Gemmataceae bacterium
GTGGGCGAGCAGCACCCGGGCGACCCCGGCCCCGACCGTCCCGCACCCGACCAGCCCCACCCCGAGCGGTTCGGACTCCATGCGGCCGGCACCCCGGAAACGACGATAAGAAGGGGAACCCGGAGTTCTTACCGCCGGCCCACGGAGTCATCAAGTCGTCAGGTCATCAAGTCTCAAGTCGAGATCGGCCGCCGGGCTCCGGACCGGAACTTGATGACGGGTCGACTTGACGACTTGAAGACTGAAGCCGGCCGGCACGGAGGTTGCCACCATTACCCCCGCCCCCACCCGAACGACCGGCCGGGCGACCGGCCCGGCCGAGGCCATAGCCATGTCCGCCTGTGCCTTCGCGCGCCCGCACCCGCAGACCGCCGGCGAACACCGGGCCTGGACCCGGGGCGGGGTGGGCGTCCTCGCCGCCGCCTGCCTGGCCGTCGCGGTGGCCGGCGGGCTGGTCACCGCCGGGCCGGTGAAGAGCTGGTACCCGGACCTCCCGAAGCCGGGCTGGACGCCGCCGGACTGGGTCTTCGGCCCGGTCTGGACGGCCCTGTACCTGATGATGGCGGTGGCCGCGTCGCTGGTCTGGCTGGCCCGCGACCGGGACGACGTGTGCTGCCCGCTGACCGCGTTCGGCCTGCAATTGACCGCCAACCTCCTCTGGTCGGTCCTCTTCTTCGGGTTGGAAAGCCCGCTGCTTGGGTTCCTCGACATCCTGGTCATGTGGGGGCTCGTCGGGCTCACCACGGTCCAGTTCTGGGGCGTCTCCCGGGCTGCCGGCGGGCTACTGGTGCCGTACTGGCTGTGGGTGACGTATGCCGCCGTCCTGAACGGGTCGATTCTACTCTTGACGCGGTGACTCCCCGGGTGATTGGCACGCCACCTGCATCATGTCAGGCGAGTCCCGACCGGGACGGAAGTCGTGGCGGGGAACCGCGAACCGGCGTCGAGAATCGCCGCCACCGCGTAACCGCCACGCCGCCCGCTCCCCGTCGGCCCCGCCCGGCCGCCGGTTCCCGAACCGGGCCGGGCCCCGGACCACCCCTGGAGATTCCGCCATGCTCCGCTGGGCCCTGATGTTCCTCGTGGTCGCCCTGGTGGCCGCCCTGTTCGGGTTCACCAACGTGGCCGGCACGTCGATGGACATCGCCAAGATCCTGTTCTTCGTGTTCCTGGTGCTCTTCGTCGTGTCGCTGGTGTTCGGCAGCCGGGCGACCAGAGAGCCACTCTGACCCGGACGGCCCGAGTCACCCTCTCCCCCGGCGGCCGACCCTTCACGGGCCGGCCGCCGCGGCGTTTGGCCCGGCACGCCGGTTGCCTTCCGCCCGGGCGAGTGACCACCGCCCCACCCCCGAGGCCGCCATGCGCTGGCACGATGTCTGGGAAGTCGTCAAGCAGACCGGCCGGGAGTTCATGGAGGACAAGGCCATGCGGCTGGGGGCGGCCCTGTCGTTCTACACCGCCCTGTCGCTGGCCCCGTTACTGCTCGTGGTGATCGGGATCGCCGGGCTGGTGTTCGGGCCGGAGGCGGCTCGCGGCGAGCTGGCCGCCCAGCTCAAGGACCTGATCGGGGCAGAGGGGGCCGACGCCGTCCAGGACATGCTGGCCAAGACCGCCACCACCGGCGGCGGGGTGCTGTCCACCGTCGTCGGGGTCGTCACCCTACTGGTCGGGGCGACCGGGGTGTTCGGGTCGCTCCAGGACGCCCTCGACACCGTCTGGAACGTCAAGCCGGACCAGACCCCGTCCGGCATCTGGGGGATGGTCAGGGACCGGCTCCTGTCGTTCGGGATGGTCTGCGGGATGGCCTTCCTGCTCCTGGTCTCGCTGGTCCTCAGCGCCCTCCTGACGGCCCTCGGGGGGGCGGTCGAGCGGTGGCTGCCGGGCGGCCGCATCTGGCTCCAGCTCGGAAACCTGGTGATCGGCTTCCTGGTCACGGCGGCCATGTTCGCCCTGATTTTCAAGGTACTCCCCCACGCCCGCCCGGCCTGGAAGGACGTGTGGGTCGGGGCCCTGTTGACGGCCGGGCTGTTCACCCTCGGCAAGTACCTGATCGGGCTCTACCTGGGCACGGCGTCGGTCGGGTCGGCCTACGGGGCGGCCGGGTCGTTCGTGGTTCTGCTGTTCTGGATTTACTACTCGTCGCTGATCGTCCTGTTCGGGGCCGAGTTCACCCAGGTGTACGCGCTGAAGCACG